>JBEANM010000063.1:0-7493 GCA_041165425.1 Verrucomicrobiota bacterium | reverse complement strand
TCCATGTGGCTGAGCACTTGGCCCAGCTGGGCAGTAAACTTCTCCGTCTCTTCCTTCGTCAGGGCCAGACGAGCCAACGTGGCCACATCAGAAACGTTCAGCTTCGGGGAGGACATAAGCTGGAAAGCTTAAAAAGACAGGGGGCAATCAGGAAGGAAGAAAGCAGGCGTTGAGGGGTTTAGTCTTTCGTGGTGAATGGAGCCTTCAAACCTAGAAGACCCTCGCACCAACGCCTAAGGGACTTCTCAGTGAACTCTGCGTCTCAGCGGTAAAAACCCGCGAGGCATTTGGTTATTTTTTCTTACCGCAGAGGCGCCGAGGGCGCAGAGAATTTTATTAAATCTAAACCTAAACTGGCCGGCATGCCGGCGGCCTAATCGCCGGCGATGACTCTCGTCCCCACCGGCCGGCCGCTGGCGGCTGCCCGGAGATTTCCCTCGCGGAAGACGTCGAACACTACGATCGGGATCCGGTTGTCCATACAGAGGGAAAACGCCGTGGAATCCATCACCTTCAGCCGGCGGCGCAGGGCATCGCCGTAGGTGATGGTCTCGAAGCGGTGGGCGCGGGGATTCGTGCGGGGGTCGGAGTCGTAGATTCCGTCCACCTTGGTGGCTTTGAGGAGGGCGTCGGCGCCAATCTCGCTGGCCCGGAGGGCGGCGGTGGTGTCGGTGGAGAAGAAGGGATGACCCGTGCCGGCAGCGAAGATGACGACGCGGCCTTTTTCCAGATGGCGGAGGGCCCGACGGCGGATGAAGGGCTCGGCGACGTTTTTCATCTCGATTGCGGTCATCACGCGGGTCTGGACTCCGGCCTGTTCGAGCGCGTCCTGGAGGGCGAGGGAGTTGATCACGGTGGCCAGCATCCCCATGTAGTCGGCCGTGTTGCGATCCATCCGGCCTTCGCCGGCGGCGGGGGCGCCCCGCCAGATGTTGCCGCCGCCGATGACGATGGCCAACTGGAGCGAGGGTGAAACGATTTCCTTGATCTGATGGGCGAGGTGACGCGTGACGCGAGGGGAAAGATGATTTCCCGTTTCGGCCAAAGTTTCACCGGAGAGTTTTAAAAGAAGGCGACGAGTCCGACTGGAGGAGGGGACTGAGGTAGGTGGCGCGTAACGGGCAGCGGGGGAATTCGAGGGAAACTTCAGGGAAGATGAACGAGCTACCGGGTTCTTGGATTTTTTTGAAGTCGTCTTTTTCGCCACGGGAATGTTCTGACGCAAACATCCTCTTAAGGGAACGAAAAATTGTGGCCTTATTTTTTGGCCACGCTCCGTCGCGCCAAATCTCCGCACCTCTATGAGGAGAAATTTTCTTTAACTTAAACTTAAACTAAAACCTCTCTCCCTGTCTAAATCACGGAAGGGCTAAACCCCGAAACCTCCTATACCCTGTAGTCTGTAGCCAATAGCCTAGATGTCTCCCAAGCACTCAAAGTACTACATTATCGCCAAACTAGCCATTTGTTACAAAAAGATGCCAAGCAAAAATACCCCCTTGATTTTGAACAGAACCTGTTGCAAGCTGTCTGAAGAAGGAGAATATAAAAAAATGAAAATTCCTGTAATTTGCATCTGTCTGCTTGTCCTCCCATTTGGATCTCTTTCCTATTCGCAAAATACCGTATCCACCCCAGTTGTTGGTTTTGAAAACCGGACAATCCCTGTTGGAACTTCCGCCCATGGGCATGGCTTTGTTTTTCCCTCCGTATATCAGGGTGTTGCCGCCTCCGTTACTGCCAACAATCTCACGGTCGCTTCCGCATCTTTCACGGCCGGATCCTTCGCGCCAGTTAATGGTCTTCCCACGCATTATATTCTTATTACCAATGGTTCCTCGGAAGGTTTGGTAATTGATATTGTGGGTAATACGACAACCGCTCTGAACGTTAGTGCTGGTGACCTTGCCTCCGTATCAGGGACTCCGACCTTTGTTGTCCGCCCCCATGTGAAAGTTTCTAACATTTTTAACGGCAACACCGACCTCCAAGATTACACTGATACTTTAACTGTTTACAACAGTGACGGAACTACCAGCACCCTTTTGCGTGACTCGAGCGCAACCACTGGGTGGATCAATGCTGATACGTTTGCGGCTGTCGATTCTATCATCTACCCTGGACAAGGTTACCTTCTCAATGCTTCGGCGGGTGGATCAGTTCGAACCGCTGGAACCGTCAGCCCGAATAAGGTTATCGTTCCGATTTTTGCAGGGTTAGTCAACCTGGTGAGCCTTTCCAATCCCAGCAACGGAAAGGATCTGCAAAATGCAGGTTTGGGAAACGGCTTGGTCGACTACACGGATACCGTTGTCACGCTAAGTTCTGACGGTAGTCTTAACCAAGTGGTAAATGCTCTTTGGGCGGGAGGGGCCGATGGATTTATCAATCCTGACACATTTAACCCCGTTGCTGGGGTCTCTCTTGGTGGGACAGACGCTGTGTTGGTTAACTCAAGTCAAAATACCGGTTGGACGGTAAATTCACCTTTGACCCCATAAATCGAAAGGAAACCAAACCATGAATAACCACAGAAAAAAAATCAGCCTCAAGATTGCCGTAACCGCCTTGGCGTTTGCACTGGTTGGCCCGGGTTTTGCTGGGACCATCACCATTGTGGGGAATGGTGCGGGCAGTGGGCCTATCTTTGTTACCGATGGCTTGGGGAATATAGACCTTGGTACCCGCGTCCGGATAGGCTCATTTACCGACGTCACCTCCTTAAATGCGGTTATCAGCGCATATAAGGCAGGAACTTCTGATTATAATAGCTCTTTGGCTGCTCTTAACTCCAACTTTGTGGATTTGGGGACCAATGTGGCAAATTATGGCGCAACGAGCCAATCCAGTTCACTTATCTCGGTTTCAACGAGTCAGTTCATGTTCCAAAACACTGTTGCCCTGACCATTAACGGGGTTGCGGGAAATTGGAATGTGTTCAATGGTTCCATTACAGGTGTCAATTATACTTCCGGCATCGGCACTGGGAAAAATTTGTATGCCTGGGTGGCGTTCAATAACCAAATTGGCATCGTGCGTAACGCGGACGGCACAGGTACAGCGGATTGGAAAACTCCCACCAGCGATTTAAGCGGTGTCACCATGAATCTGTCTTCCTTATCTTCCGGAGAGGTTCTTCTTGGTAATTACGTGAACTATGCCTCCGGAAGCGATCTGATCAGCCTTCAGGCCGCCGTACCCGAGCCTTCCACGGCTTCCTTGGTGCTCCTAGGGTTATCCTCCATCTTGGCTACGCGCCGAAAAAAAGTGAGCAGAAATTCTTAATAACAAAAGGAGAAACCAAACCATGAACAAAAAGTTAAATCTAAGTTTGGCCTTGTCGGTTTTCGTTACGGCCGCCGGTGCATTTGCCCAAACCACCTCCTACAGCGATGTGGTCGGTTATGAAACCCGCGCCTTTGTGGCTGGGACCACTGCCCATGCCGTGGGCTTGGTCCAGGCTGCCGTTTACCAGGGGACAGCCGCCACGGTGACCTCAGCCGGCATCACTGTGTCCGGGTCGGCCTTTACCGCAAATGCTTTCGCTCCGTCTGGGGGCATCCCTAGCCACTACATCCAAATCACGTCTGGAGGCTTGGAAGGTTTGGTTGTGGATATTTTAGGGAACACTCAAAACTCACTTTCCGTAGCTACTGGCGATCTTGGTGGGGTAAGTGGAACACCCTCTTTCGTGGTGCGTCCCCATGTCAAAGCTTCAACTGTGTTTCAGGGGAACTCAAATCTCGCTGACTACACCGATACACTGACTATCTACAATAGCGACGGGTCCACCACAAACCTTCTTCGGGATTCTTCTGCGTCTACCGGTTGGATTGATTCCGCTTCATTTTCAGCTGTCGATGTAGTCATCTACCCGGGACAGGGCTATCTCCTAAATGCATCCGCCCCTGGTAATATCATGACGACGGGCGTTGTAAATCCGAGTAAAACTATCGTCCCAATTTTTGCCGGAATCGTAAATCTCGTGTCCCTTGCGAATCCTAGCAATGGCAAGGATATCCAAAACACCGGTTTAGGCACCTCCATGGCCGATTACACCGATACTGTTGGCACATTTTCCTCTGATGGAAATCTTTCGCAGGTCTCCAATCTCCTTTGGGGTGGAGCGAGCGATGGTTTTATCGATCCTGCCTCTTTTACTCCGGCCACAGGGGTAATAGTGGGTGGGACTGAGCCGGTTATTGTGAACGCAAGTTCCGATATCGGGTGGGTGGTGAACTCCCCCCTAAACCCATAAAGAGGAAAACCTAAAAATAAACATATGAATTCAACAAAATCATTTTTCCGAGCCTTGCTGGTGTGGGCTGGTTGCGCAATTTCAGTTGTTGAAGCTGGCACTGTAACGATCGTGGGGAATGGTGCAGGCAGCGGGCCGATTCTGGTCACGAGTGCAGGTAGTAACATTAGTTTAGGTACCCAGGTTCGAATTGGAACTTTCAACAATTCGACCTCGCTTAACACTGCGATTGCCAATTTTTTAGCAGGAAGCTCTGACTACTCCACAACTCTAAGTGCTCTAAATACCAATTTTATAGATTTGGGAACCAATATCACAAATTATGGTAATTCGGTTCAAACAGGTACTGGCGTTGCCGCCGATAAGTTTGTTGTTCAGGGGACCACAACCTCACTTACCGTCAATGGGGTAGCGGGCCAAACTTGGAACGTTTTTAACGGTTCGATCGCCAATGTGAATTATACATCCGGGATCGGAACCAATAAAAACCTTTATGCTTGGGTCGCTTTTAATAACGAAATCGGAATCGTAAGAAATGCAGACGGTACAGGCACGGCTAACTGGATTACACCTACAAGTGATTTGAGCGGTGTTACAATGAATCTTTCATCCCTCTCTGCTTCTGAGGTGCTGCTTGGAACCTATGTGGATTATGCGTCCGGCAGTGACCTTATCAAATTACAGGCCGCGATTCCGGAACCGGCTACGGGGAGCTTGCTGGTTCTTACGGGGGTTACCTTTGTCGCCCTTCGGAGGCTGCGCAAAGTCTAAAGCAGTCAGTTCTGTATCTTTAGGCAAAGGGCGGATCGAAGGATCCGCCCTTTCTTTTTGTGGCCACTTCCTCCCGGCCATTTCAAGCGCACGTACCGAGCTTGAAAAATGGACGATTAAAGTTTTAATCACTTCATGACCTCTGAGCGGCTCCTATTTCACGCTGGGGCCAAGGTGCGGGTGATGAAGGGAAAGGGTGGCCCTATCGGGCATGGGCATCTGTTGGCGATCTTTATCAAAGAGATCCGGGTCGATCCTCGTTCTTTTCGATCCAAGGACTTTGGCCCAAACCGTGAAGGGGTTCTTGAGCTGACGGTGGCCACGGAGAAGACGGTGATCCCTTTCAGCGGTTCCGGGCCCATCCAAGAGAAGTACCTACGCAAAGTCGCCTACTTGGGACGAAATCCAGGGGAAATTGGAATTTCCGTTGGTGTCGTGGAGTCGGACGAGGAGTCCCGTCGCAAGCTCGACAAGGCCTCCAACGTGGCATCCGCCCTCTCTGGTTCCCTGCCGGGAGCTAAGACCGGCTGGGGACTGATGATCGGTCCCGTGGCACCAGCGTTTGGCCTGATCGCCGGGCTTTTGAAATTTCTCCGGGCCGGAATCGATGATGACGAGGAGGCCCGCGTCTTTGGCATGGTCGAGCAGGTTGTTTCCCATGGCGACCGGATCGTGGCCGAATTTAAACGGGACGGGAAAGAGGTGTTTTTTGTGGAGCTGGAGGCTGAGGATCTGGGCGAGCCCACCGCCCAGGCAGGTGGCTTCAGCGTCCGGATCTCCAGCCCGCAGATTTTTCTGGAGGACGTCGAGATCGGGGTCCGCAAGGGCTCCGTCCGGCAGGGGAAGAAGGGCTGGATGAGCCGGCCTGATGCGGGGCTCTCTCCGGTGAGATCGGGCGACTACCTCCGGCGAATGAAGTGGTTTGGCTGCGAGGCCGTAGCCGGCATCGCCCGCTTCCAGTATGAAACCCTGCTGGCCGACGCCTCCGAGGTGCTCACTTGGGACAAGGCAGAGATCTTTCAGGCGGCGGCTCCCCGGTTGAAGTCCGATCGTCACTGCTTGCCACTGACGCTCTCATTTAGTCTCCATCCCGATCGGCCTGAGCTCAGCCCTCTCACCGGGATAGCCAATGCCGGCACGGAGCTAGTTGAAGCCTTACTGGAGGGAGGTAGCGATAGGAAAGGGCGGGAATTCTTGGCCGACATCGCCCGGTATATCCGGAAGGCGGCTCCCTCGATCAGCGGCCTGGTAGCCGAGATCTCCGAGGGTCGTTTTTCCCTCTTTTCCATGGAGGGGTTCCTGGTGCTGATGCCTAAAGGCCAAAAGGCCGGCCGAGCGGAAACTGAGGGACCCCGCCTGATGCTGGAGTGGGATGAGAAAAGCGGAGTCTGGAAAGGGCAGGTGAGGAGCAAGCTGGAGTGGAGAGGGGCGGTTGTGGGGAGTTTCACCTTCGGCCTAGAGGTGTCGGAGTTGTAGGCCCGAGTGTCAAATTTGTATATTATTGTTAATAAGTGCTTAACAGAATTTAGGACTCAAAAATCCGACCCAATAAAATTCATAAATCGATTTAGATCAATTACTTAAAACAAAAAGCGCAGGCTTTGGCGGCCTGCGCTTCTTGCCGAACACCCTCGGAGACGTTCGAGCTTGAATTGGCATAGACAGGTGAACCCCAAAAACGTTCAAAAAAATTTGTTGACGGGTAGGGAGGGGTTGATACTGTTAGGAGGTTCTCGGAGTACTTTGGCTAACAATCACGGTGCTTGGGGAACACAAACAAACACAACAAAGGAGATACAAAACATGATCAAAAAGATCACAGCGATCCTCGGCGTTCTCGCGGCCGTGGCCTCTCTGTCCCTCGCGGACAGCGGTCCGGAAGCTTCCGCCAAGGACACGAAGAAGATGGTTCAAAACAACTTCGTTGAGACCGCCCAGAAGGGTGTGAAACTCAGCGGATACGTCGACGCCGGTTACAGCTACAACTTCACCGGCTCCGGCAATCAGTCCGTCGTCAACAGCCGTCTCGGCAGTGACTCGGCCGCAGCAGGTGATTTCAACCTGTACGCGGTCAAGCTCGCCCTCGAGAAGGCGCTGACCTCGGAAAACAAGGCCCAGGCTGGTTTCCGCGCCGATGTCATGATCGGTGAGGACGCCAACTACCTGCAGAACCGTGATACCGGTGGTGCGGGTGGCCCTTCCAATACTGACCAAAATTCCAACTCCCTGTTCCTCGAACAGGCCTACGTTTCCATCCGCGCCCCTGTGGGTAACGGCTGGGACTTCAAAGTTGGAAAGTTCGTCTCGATCCTCGGCTACGAGGTGATCGAGCGTCCGGCCAACATGAACATCACCTACGGTCTGTTGTTCCAGAACGCCTATCCGCTCTGGTACACCGGCGTGTTGTCGTCCTACCGTTTCGATGACTATCTCGATGCCAAACTCGGCGTCGTGAACGGCTCGA
>JBEANM010000062.1:0-6318 GCA_041165425.1 Verrucomicrobiota bacterium | reverse complement strand
CACTCCGGGCGACCGGGAGGATCTGCTGTTGGCGGCATTGGAATTTCAGCCGAAGCGATCCACGGATTCCAAATTAGCCGGCATTCTCCTGACCGACGGACTGCGGCCGCAACCGGGTCTCATCAAAATGATGAACGAAAAGGGAATTCCCAGCGTGGCGGTGTCGGCGGACAGTTATTCGGTCACGGCTAAAATCGAGCGGATGACCGTGAAAACGGATCCGGGGGACAAGGAAAAGATCAAGGTCATCCAGCAAACCGTGGGCAAACACATCGATCTGGATGTGATCCTGGGTAAAATCAGTTCGCCCAAGCCTGCGCCAACAAGTAAGCGCTAAGCCTCGACCGAGCCGGTACCGGCGCGAGTCACCGGAGTCACGGCCGGCCGCGGCATTTCCAGTGGCGTGGCGGTGTAATAACGCAGAAACTCCTCTTGAACCCGATGGCGCACAGCCCCGTCGGGCCGGAGGATACGGGTGTAGTGGCCCTTCGAATCTAGGACGCGGGCCTTGGTGTTATCGGACCAATACGAGGGGACGATACGGTCCATAATCTGGTGCTTGAGATCGGGATCCAAAACGGGAAAGACGACCTCCACCCGCCGGTGTAGATTTCTGGGCATCAGATCCGCGCTGCCGAGATAAAGGAGCGGATCGCCGTCATTGTGGAAGAGGTAAATCCGGCTGTGCTCTAGGAAGCGGTCCACGATGCTGCGCACGCGGATGTTATCGCTCAGTCCAGGAACGCCGGGACGCAAGCAGCAGATGCCCCGGATGAGCATGTCGATCGAGACGCCCTCCTGGGAGGCGGCGTAAAGCGTATCGATGATTTGCTGGTCCACGAGGGAGTTAACTTTTATGAAGATGCCGGCTTTACGCCCGGCCCGGAGGTAAGCCCGCTCTCGGTTGATCATTTCGATAAGACGTGGGGCCAGGTTGAAAGGGGCGACGAGCAGTTCGTCAAAGTGGGCGGTTTCCGACATGCCGGTGAGAACGTTGAAGAGGGCGGCGGCCTCGCCGGTGAGGGAGGAGCGGGAAGTGAAAAGACCCAGATCCGTGTATAGCCGGGCGGTGCGGGGGTGATAGTTGCCGGTTCCCAAATGCAGGTAGGAGCGGAGGTGACCGCCTTCGCGACGAACCAGAAGAAGGGTTTTGCAATGGGTTTTGAGGCCGACGAGGCCGTAGACCACATGGATGCCGGCCTCCTCCATTTTTTTGGCCCACGCGATATTGTTGGCCTCATCAAAGCGGGCCTTGAGTTCGACCAGCACCGTGACCTGCTTTTCGTTGCGGGCGGCCTGGATCAGGGCATTGATCACGGGAGAGTCGCCGCTCGTCCGATAGAGCGTCATTTTAATGGCCAAGACATCCGGATCCTCCGCGGCATTTTCGAGCAGGGTGACGATCGGGGTGAAGCTTTCGTAGGGGTGGTGCAGGAGAATGTCTTTTTGCGAGATGGCGGCAAAGTCCGCGGCTCCGCCCGGCAAGGAGGCGGGCTGGGCCGGGGTGAAGGCGGGATCCCGCAAAGAGGGATCGTTGCGGCCGGCTTCGGTGAGGGAGAACAGCTGGGTCAGGTTGACCGGTCCGACGACGCGATACACGTCCTCCGGGCTCAGATGGAGCCGTCCCAGAAGATAATTTTCGATTTCCACCGGGCAGTCCTCGGGAATTTCGAGGCGGACAGCCGCGCCTCGGTTCCGTTTCTGGAGTTCCTCCTCGATGGTGAGGAGGAGATTCTGGGCTTCTTCCTCGTCGATATAGAGTTCGCTGTTGCGGGTGATACGGGTGGGCCAAGCCCCCACGATTTTCATGCCCGGGAAGACCTCGCCAACAAAGTGGCGGACCAGGTCTGAGAGAAGGACGAACTCCTTGCGATCCGGGTTGTCTGTGGGGAGGGCGAGGATGCGAGGGATACCCCGGGGAACCTGGACGAAGGCGTGGCGGGTGGATTCATGGGCACCCGGTTTGGTGTAAAGGACGGCGAGATTGACCGATTTGTTGAGGAGTTGAGGGAAGGGGTGGCTGGGATCGACCGCCAGCGGAGTGAGAATTGGCAGGATATCCTTGCGAAAAGTATCCCGGGTCCAGGCGAGGCGCGTCTCGTCCAGTTCCACCACCGGTCGAAGGAGGATATTTTTATCCTTCAGAGCGGGCAGGAGAGTCTGGTGGAGGAGAGTGTACTGATCCGAGACCATCTGCTGAACACGTTGGCGGATCGCGGCGAGGGTTTCCCCGGGGCGCAGGCCGTCCGGCCCGTGGGCATCGCTGCGATTTTCCAGCAACTGCTTGAGAGCGGCGACGCGGATTTCAAAGAACTCGTCGAGGTTAGAACTGACAATGGTGAGAAACTTTAACCGCTCCAGGAGAGGTTGGGTGGGGTCCTGGGCCTCCTCCAGGACGCGCTGGTTGAACTCGAGCCAACTCAGCTCCCGGTTGATGTAATTTGAGGTCGAAAGAGGCATCGAAAAATTATCCATAAAAACACGTAAAAAACGAGCAGTTCGGTGTTTTGACTAGCTTCGAGTCAGCGGTCATGTAAATACATAACCATAAGTAGTTTGTGCTTAGAAAAAACAAGCTTTGGGGTCAGAGGTCAAAACTTAGGATCTGTGCGGTTGGCTTGGGACCGCCGTCCCTACTGGAAGAGAGCTAGGAGATTCTTAAGGACCCCAAGAGGAGCGCAGGTCTTTGAGGAGAGCGTCGGCGGCGTCGACACGAATCAGTCCGAGGCGGGGGTATTCAAGATCGAGAATCACGTAAACCGCCAGGGTGAAAGTCAGGACGAAAAGGGCGACGTGGAACCAGCTCCGGCGCGCGGCGGTGGACATCTGGTAACCGGCGAGCATGGCGGCGATGAGGGAGAGGATGGCCAGCATGATGAAGACGATTCGCGGAGGATGGAACTGGGTCACGGCCAAGCGGGTGGTGGTGATATCGATCACGGCGTTGAGGGCCGGAACCAGCTGAATGGAGGCGTAGGCCGTCCCGGTCTTTTGGGCGGCCTCCACGGAACGGGTCCAGATCTCGGACTGGAGTTGCTGGGAGTGGTCGTATTCCGCCAAGGCGGCCTTCACATCCGGCAGGACGGCATACGTTTTGATTCGGGAGTTAAGGTATGTCTTGAAAAGGGTGCGCAGCGCATCCCGATCCTCGGCCCGGAGAAGATCGAGCCGGAGATAAGCCGTCCCGATGTGGTTGGTTTCCTCGACAATGAGGTCGCGACGACGTTCGAACCGCTCCGCCGCGCCAAAGAAAGTGAAGCCGATGAGAAGACCTAAGAGGGCGAGGATGGGGGCGTCGATAATGCCAACAAATTCCTTAATGGAGCCGCGGCCGATCTTTTGATGCCAACGCCCGATCCGGTAGCCAATTTCCATGGCAAGGAGCAGGGCCAGCGCCACCCCAAGAAAAACAGGGAAGGAAAGAAGAGAAGTGGCGTCGGGGCTAAAGAAAGTAACTAGGACCATAAGAGGAAAGTTTAAGTTGAAGTTTAAGTCCGAGGCGAGCGAGGAAGCCTAGGAAGTGGCAACAAGATAACCTCGGCTGAAGGAGACGAGGGACTGGTCCGAAGGATCGTGCCACTGGACGGTGGGCTGGATCTCGGCCTTGAGTCTCTGGCCGGCCAAGAGGGCATGGAGGACGCCCACCCCGTCGAAATAAAAGGCGTTGGAATTAGAGGCAAGGTGATTGAAAAAGTCCGGCAAAGTTTCAGTGGAGGCCACCTGCCAAAGCTGTTTTTCCCACGAGGCGACCCGTTGGTGGACCTTTTCATCGGCTTCAAAGGGATGTTGGAATCGGGGGCCGACATGACAACCGTCGATGCTGGCCACCCAAGCAGTGTCTGGATCATTGGCCCCCGGGAGGGTGGCGAGTGCCTTGGCGAAAACAGCCGCGGGATCCGCATCCCCCGGGGGTTGGCCTTTTTCCACAAACTCCTGCAGTCCGCCGCACAGAACCGGCAGAATGGTGAAGGAGCGGTCCGGGAAAAAGAGATCACGCAGGATCTGGAGCCAAACCACGACAAATTCAATGGAGTGTTCGCCTTGAAAGGCGCGGGCATCGCGAACAAGGGGGAAGGGGCAGCGGGAGGCGAGGGCTTGATGAAAAGCCTGGTCCGGTTCGACCTCGCCCAAGGGCGTTTTATAGCCAGCGGGCAGACAGGCGATCTCGTCGCGTGAACGGTGGCCGACGCCAAGAATGATAATACGGGAAGGGAACCAGCCGGCATCCCGCCACTGGGCATAGGTTTCGGCGTAGAGGCCGAGGTTCACCCGAAAATCAATGTGAGGAACAATGGGACGGCGCAGTTCCCGGTTCCGGCCCTTCGCGGGTGGGACTTTTTGGAGGGCGCAGGCAAAGTGGTTCCGCGCCTCAGACGGGTCAGCCGGATAGCAGGCGCCGGCGCAGCGCGCAGTGACCTGGGTAGGCGCGGAGGTCAGGCCTTCGGCAGGAGAGCCTCGACGGCTTTCCAGTCCACGAAGTTGAGGAACTCGTCGATATAGGCACCGCGGTTGGTGTAGAAGTCCGCGTAGTAGGCGTGTTCGTACACGTCGAGCCCGAGGATGGGGGTAACGCCCCAGACGGGGTAGGTGTTTTGAGCATCGCCGATATAGTTGAAGAGTTTCTTGGTGCCGTGGTCGAACCCGGTCCAGGCCCAGCCGCGGGCGGCAATGCCGGTGGCCTTGAGGTCCTTCTTGTAGTTTTCGAAAGAGCCGAAGTCCTGGTCAATGTGTTGGGCGATTCGGCCGGCGGGTTTGCCGTCCCCCCCGAGGATCGAGAAGTAGAGCTCGTGGTTCTTGAGGCCACCGACCGCAAAAGTGAAGTCGACCTTGAGGGCGCGGACGGTGGAGTAGATCTGGTTGGCGATGGCGGGGTTGGCGGGATCGGGCACACCGAGTTTTTCGATCTCGGCGAGGATACCGTTGCTCTTGTTGACGTAGCCGGTGTAGAGCTTGAGGTGCTCCTCGTGGGTCTTGTCGGAAATTTTTCCGGTTTTCCCCTTCACCTTGGCGAGAAGGGCTTCTTGTTGGTTGGGATAGGTGTGGGGCATGAGGAATCTCCGTTTTGAAGTTAAGCCAGAATCATAAACTTGGCTCAAACAGCGTCAAACTTAAGGTTCGGTTTCTCGTTTCGGTTTACGTTTAAGTCCACGAAACTGCCTGATTTTGGGCTGCCGAGCGCGCGGCGAAGGCGATCACAGTTGGGGAAAGGCCGGAGGAGATGGCGAGGCGGCGACAGTCGTCATCTTCCGGGTGAATCTGGACGAGTTTGTCGCCGAGATAGCCAAGCTTCACCCGGACGGGGCCGTGGGGGGTTTGGACAATTTTTTCCTCCCGGCGGAGGGTTCGACGCTCCACCCGATCCATCCGTAGGCCAAAGGCAGTGGTTTCACGGAGAACAATGGCAGCGAGCTTTTCGGAGTCAGCCGGAAGGGCAAGGACGGTGAGAAGATGGCCGGGCCGTCCCTTTTTCATGACCAGCGGAGAGGCGGCGGCGTCGAGGGCGCCTTCAGCCATCAGTCGGTCGATGGCATGAGCCAGATGCTCGCCCGTGATGTCATCGAGGTGGGTGCGGATTTCAAAAACAGTTTCCGTGGCATCCCGGGAAACCGAGGAAAGATGTCCCAGAAAGGCTCGCAAGACGTTGGGGCGATCGGGCAGATCGCGGCTGCCCAGTCCGTAGCCAATCAAATCCGCCGCGAAGGCATCGAGAAGATCGAAGCGCTTCACCAAGTGGGCGAGAATCGCGGCCCCGGTGGGGGTGGTCAGTTCAAAGGGCACATCAATCTGGCGGATGGGGATGCCGCGAAGGATTTCCGCGGTGGCGGGGGCGGGGAGAGGGAATTTTCCATGGGCGCATTGAATCGTCCCCGTGCCGTCCACGGGAATCGTGGCGGTGATTTCGCGGACCTGGAGGTGATGGACGCCAGCGGCGGCACAGACCAGATCGACAATGGAGTCCACCGGGCCTCGGCGACGCGCTGGAACATGCCAAGGGCGGAGTCGCGCACCTCCGGGGCGAGTTTGGATTTTTTCAGAAGATCACGGATTTCCGCCCAGTTGCGGCCGTGATGGTGATCATGGTCGTGGTGAGGGTGGTGGTGGCCGGGTTCCTCAACGAGAAAGCGGGTGCCGGCCAGACCGCCGCGAATGGCGCGCTCGGTCTTGAGGGAGACCTTTTCCGGCAGGTTGAGGGAGGCAACAGTTTCCTGAAAGAGGGTGAGGGGCACGCCCAAATCGAGGAGAGCGGCGCAGAACATGTCGCCGCTGATGCCGGAGGGGCAGCCGAGATGGAGGTGGGTCGACGGCATGAGTTGAGGA
>JBEANM010000061.1:0-6137 GCA_041165425.1 Verrucomicrobiota bacterium | reverse complement strand
CTTGGAAACCGGCAAGCCGATCTACGTCTCTAAGGAGGTTTGGGACAAGGTGTCTGACATGACCTCCTTTCTGCAGGAGTTGAAAAAGAAATTCGCCTCTGGTGAGACGGGAGAAGAGGAGGGGGAGTCCGGGGAGGAAAAAGACGAAGGGGAGGGTAATGGAGGAAAGAAGGGCGGGGGTAAACCCCGTGCCGGCGGTGGGGGCGGCAAAGGGAAAAAGTAGAATTCTGTCGAAGGTAGCCTGTGGGACTTGAATCTGCTAATCGGACCGCAAGGTGCCGATTATTTTCCCGGATCTTCGGCCGGGGGTTCGATCTCAGACATGATTTGGAGGATGCGGTCGCCGCGTTTCTGGGCCTCATCCACCGCGAAATGCAACTTCGGGGTGTATTTGATATGAAGCGCCTTGTTGATCTCGGCCTGCCACTCTTCCTTCAGGGCGCTGAGGGTGTGGAGAATCTGGTCATCAGGCGTGCGACCGTCCAAGTGGGAAACAAAAACCTTGGCGTGACGGAGATCGGGACTGACATCCACCCCGGTGATCGTGAGCAGAGCACCCTCGAGGGTGCGTTCACGGGTGACCAGACGGGCGAGAACGCCTCGGATCGACTCAGAAACGCGGACTAAACGACGGGAAGACATGGGGTTTGCAGCAAGGTGAAAACAGGCTGGTGTAAGGGGTGAGGCGAATGATTACAAGGTTTGGGGGACTTTTTCGAGTTGGTAGCACTCGATAATATCGCCTTCCTCGTACTCGTCAAAATTACCCAGCCGGATGCCACACTCCAGGCCTTGGCGCACCTCGTTGACGTCTTCCTGAAACCGCTTGAGGGTAACCACGCCACCGTCGTAGATCGGCTGCTTCTTGCGCAGGACGCGGGCGCGACCGCTCTTGGTAACCCGCCCGCTTTGGACCTGACAGCCGGCAACCATGAATTTGGAAAGTTCGAACACCTTTTTGACGAGGGCGTTGCCCAGGGGGGTTTCGCGCAGTTCCGGCTCCAGCATGCCGGTCATGGCCTCCTTCACCTGGTCCACCAGTTCGTAAATGATGCTGAACAACTTGATCTGAATCCCTTCGCGCTTGGCGGCATTGGCGGCGGAGTTGTCCGTCTTGGTGTTGAAACCGATGACCACCGCGCCGGACGCTTTGGCAAGGAGGATGTCCGATTCCGAGATCGGGCCAATGGCGGATAAAACGATATCGAGATCGATTTTCTGGCTTTGAATCTTTCGGAGGGATTCGGTGATCGCCTCGACGGAACCCTGCACGTCGCCCTTGAGGATGATTTTGAGGCACTTCTTTTGCCCCTCGGCGATGCTGGCAAAAAGGTTTTCCAGGGTGACGCCTCCCGGAGATCCACCCGGGCCGGTGGCGAGACGAGAAACCCGTTCGGCCTCTTTGCGCTCCTCCATGATGGAGCGGGCTTCGCGTTCGGACCCGACCACGACAACTTCCTCGCCGGGGGCGGGGGCGCCAGTCAAACCGATGATGCGAGCCGGAGTGGAAGGACCGGCCTCTTTGATCGTCTGGCCGTTGTCGTCGAGCAGGGCCTTTACCTTGCCCATGTGAGGACCGCAGACGAAGGAATCGCCGACCTTGAGGCATCCCTGTTGGACAAGAACCGTGGAGGTGGGGCCCCGTCCAACTTCGATCTGGGTCTCGATCACGCGGGCCCGGGCGTGGCCGGTGGGGTCCGCGCGAAGTTCCAGCACTTCGGACTGCAGGCCGATCATTTCGAGAAGTTTTTCGATGCCGGTTCCTTTGGTGGCGGAAACCTCGCAAACCACCGTCTGACCGCCCCACTCCTCCGGAGCCAGGCCTTGTTCCTGCAGCTGGCCTTTGACGCGATCCACATTGGCGCCGGGAAGGTCGACCTTATTGATCGCGACCATCACGGTGACCTTGGCGGCCTGGGCGTGGCGTAGAGCCTCCAAGGTTTGCGGTTTGATGCCGTCATCGGCGGCGACGACCAGAACGACGATATCGGTAACGGTGGCTCCACGGGCGCGCATAGCGGTGAAAGCTTCGTGGCCCGGGGTGTCGAGAAAAGTGATGCTCTGGTTGCCGCGTTTGACCGAGTAGGCGCCGATGTGCTGGGTGATGCCGCCGGCCTCGCCCGCGGCGACCTTGGTTCGGCGGATGGCGTCGAGCAGGGAGGTTTTTCCGTGGTCGACGTGCCCCATGAAGGTAACCACGGGAGGGCGGGGCTTAAGGTTGGCGGAGGGAATGGGTTTCGGTTTAGGCGGCTCCACCACTGGGGCTACCTTGTGAACCCCACCGCCTTCCTTTCGCTTTTCCGCCATGAAGACGAAGCCGCGCTTCTCGCAGATCTTTTTGGCGACAGGCTCTTCCAACGTCTGGTTGAGCGTGGCGAAAACATTCATCTCCATCAGTTCGTGGATCAGCTGAAAGGGCTTGAGATTAAGCCGGGTGGCCAGGTCGCGTACCTGGATGGGCGGCTTCATCTGGATGACCTTGGATTCGTCGACCGGAGCCTCGGAATCGGCCACGGCGTTGGCGGGCTCGGCCGGAGCCGGAGCGGGGGCTGGAGCAGGCGTTGGGTCTATGGCTGAGGGGGGCGTCGCTTCCGCAGCAGCGGCCTTTGTTTTGGCGGAAGCTTTTTTCACGGGCGCCTCTTTGTCCGCGGCGCTTTTGGTGGCGCGGGGTTTTTTGGGCGCGGCGGCGGCCCCTTCGGCGGTCGGCGTCTTTTTGGCGGACGAGGTGGCCATGCCGGCGAGGGGAGGAGACTAGGCTTTGGCGGCTGCGAGGGCCGCCTGGGCCTTGGTCAGGATCTCCTTGGCTTGTTCGGGGGTAAGATCGGGAACGGCCTCGGCCAGATCGGTCTCGGTTGCCTCAACCAGGGCCTCGACGGTGCTGAAACCGACCGAAGCGATCTTCTGGGCGAGGGGGACCTCGATACCAAGGGCGGTGGCGAGGCTTTGCACGGCCTGTTCCAGTTTTTGTTCAAAGCCAACGACCTCGGTCTTGTCCTCTTCCACATCGATGTGCCAACCGGTGAGGCGGCTGGCAAGACGGGCGTTGTGGCCCTTGCGTCCAATGGCCAAGGAGAGGTTTTCGGCGTCGACCAGCGCGCGCACGCGGTGGTTGGTTTCGTCGATTTCGATCTTACGGAGCTTGGCGGGCTTGAGCGCCTCGATCACCAGTTCGTGGATGTTGGGCGACCAGCGGAACAGGTCGACCTTCTCGTTGTTGAGCTCGCGGACGATATTTTTCACGCGGGAACCGCGGATGCCGACGCATGCGCCAACGGGATCCACCTTCTCCACGTCTGACCAGACGGCGATCTTGGTACGGAAGCCGGGTTCGCGGGCGAGGGATTTGATCTGCACAACGCCATCGGCCAGCTCGGCCACCTCGAGGGCGAGGAGACGACGGACGAAATCGGGACTGGCGCGGGAGAGGATGATCTCGGGTCCGCGCTGGCCTTGCTGCACGGCCATGACGAGGGCACGGATGCGCTCGCCGGGAGTGTATTCCTCGGTCGGGACGCGCTCGCGGGCGGGCATGATCCCTTCGAACTTGCCCAGATCGATGACCACATCGGCTCGATCGAAGCGACGAACGGTGCCGGCGACGATGTCGCCCACGCGGCCCTGAAACTCCTCCATGATCATGGTCTTTTCGATGGAGCGGAGGTTCTGGTTCATGGCCTGCTTGAAGACTTGGGCGGCGATACGGCCGAACTGCTTGGCATCGAGCTCGATTTCAACGAGATCGCCGAGGCGGGCGGAAGGGTTCGCCGCGCGGGCTTTGACAATGGAGACCTCTTCGGGATTCGGGCGGGCGCGGTCCGTGGCCTTGAGTTTGGCGAACATCTGGATTTTGCCCGTCTTGGCGTCGAGGGAGACGCGGACTTCGGTCTCGAGCGGGTAGGTTTTATGGGCGGCGGTGACGAGGGCGCTCTCGATCACAGAGGCCATCACCTTTCGGCTAATGCCCTTCTCCTTTTCCATGTAATCGAGTACCGTGAGGAAGTCTTGAGTGTTCATATTGTTTCTAGGTTGGGGTTGTGGGAGAAGGCTTTCGGCGAAAAAAAAGGTGGAAACCGTTCGAGTTCCCACCCAACCACCGCCGAGAGTCAACTCCTTGAAAATCATATCCAAACGACGAAAATGGTCAATCCGCGAAACCTAATGTCCTTTTTATGCCTAAATCCTTAAAAGAAGGCAGGATCGGCCTAGTGGCCGGCCGTGGGATCTACCCAAGGCTCGTGATCGACGGTGCCCGGCAAGCCGGGCAGGAGTTGGTGGTGGCCGCCTTTGAGGGTGAAACGGAGCCTTCCGTGGCATCCCGGGGGCGACCCTCCGCATGGTTACGGGTGGGTCAGTTGGGCGCCTTGGTCTCTTTTTTCCGGAAACAGGGGGTCGATCGGGCGATCTTTGCCGGCCAGATCACTCCCAAGCGCCTTTACGACCTGCGGCCGGACCTGAAGGCCTTATGGATCCTGGCCCGACTCAAGGAGAGAAGTGCAGCGACACTTTTCGGGGCCGTCGTCAAGGAACTGGAAAAGTCAGGGATCCAGGTGTTGCCCGCGACGACCTTCATGGAGGAGCATCTGGCGAAACCCGGGCTGATTGCGGGACCGCGGGTGCCGCTGCATCTCTCCGCCGACATCCAATTTGGTTGGCCGCTGGCCAAGGCGGTGGCGCGGATGAATATCGGCCAAAGTCTGGTGGTTCGCAAAGGAACCGTGATGGCGGTGGAAGGCTTTGACGGAACCGATGCCACGCTCAAGCGAGGTGGACAGATTGCCGGGCAGGACTCGACGGCGATCAAGGTGACCTCACCGACCCAGGACATGCGGTTTGACGTTCCGGTCATTGGTCCGCGCACCCTCCAGAGCGCCGCGGAGGGGAAGGTGCGATCGATTGTGATGGAGGCTGGGCGGACGTTGATTCTCCAGGCGGACGAGGTCCGGAAACTTGCAGCACGGCATAAAATCACCGTTTGGGGGCATCGCGGAGGTTTGGGAAAATGAGTGCTCCGGTGAAAGTGGGTGTGGTCGGAGTCGGCCATATGGGGAAAGAGCACGCCCGGATCTACGCGGAGTCTCCCAAAGCGGAGCTGGCCGGGGTGTTCGACACGGATCCACCTACGGGCAAGAAAATCGCCGACAAGTGCCGGACACGTTTTTTTGCCTCGCTGGAAGAAATGGTGGAAGGGGTGGAGGCGGTCAGCGTGGTTACGCCTACCGTTCACCATTTGGCTTCCGCCGAGCCGTTTTTGCGAAAAGGCCGCCATGTGCTGGTGGAAAAGCCGATCGCGATGGATACGCATGAGGCCCGAAAACTGGTTACGCTGGCGGAGCAGAACGGGGCCAAGCTGGCGGTGGGACATGTGGAGCGGTTTAACCCGGTTTTGGCAGCCCTGGAGGAGAGGCTGGGTCGGCCACGTTTTATTGAGGCGCACCGGCTTTCGCCGTATCCCGGGAGAAGCACGGATATCGGCGTGGTCATGGATCTTATGATCCATGATCTGGAGATCATCCTGCACCTGGTCCGGTCCCCGGTGGCCTCAATCGATGCAGTGGGTGTTCCGGTGTTGAGCAAGGGGGAAGACATCGCCAACGCCCGGATTCGTTTCGCCAATGGCTGCGTGGCCAACATCACCACCAGCCGGATCAGTCCGGAAAAGTTGCGGAAGATCCGGGTCTTCCAAGATGATGCCTATCTCTCTCTCGACTACATGAAGCAGGAGGGCGAGATTTACCGCCGCACAGACGGAAAAATCACCCGGGATAAAATCCCGGTGCGCAAAGGCGAGCCGCTAAAAAACCAGCTGGAGGAGTTTTTGGACAATGTCCGGCATGACACAGATCCGCGGGTGGCGGGCACCCACGGGTTTGAGGCCCTGCAATTGGCCTCGCGGATCTGCGAGCAGATGACTCCGGTCGGAACATGAACTCCTCATCTTCCGATCCGTTCCGGATCTATGTGGTGGCAGGGGAGGCGAGTGGCGACCGCTTGGCCTCCGATCTTGTCCGGGTGCTCAAAAAGCAAAATTCCGACCTGCAGGCGTACGGGGTGGGCGGCCCGATGTTGCGGGCGGCCGGGCAGGAGCAGAGCTTTGATCTCGCGCGGCATGCGGTGGTGGGGCTCACGGATGTGCTGAA
>JBEANM010000060.1:0-6367 GCA_041165425.1 Verrucomicrobiota bacterium | reverse complement strand
CAACGCTGGGTCGTGGGCTATTGCCCAGGACGGCAACAGCCTGAAGTTGAACTATACCGGTGCCACCCTGCAGAATGTTAGCAGCGCTTCTGCGATTCCAGAGCCGAGTAGCGTCAGTATGCTGGTTCTCGGAATGGCGGCGATGCTGGCTAAGAGGCGGCGCGTTGCGAGGGGTTAAGGGGTTAAGATTTTAGGTGGCGAAAAGCCCCGGTCCGAAAGGGTCGGGGCTTTTCCATTTTTGGTGAAAGGTGGAAGGCGGGAAAAGAACAGAAACATCGGCCTCGAATGCGGCTAGTCGGTAAGCCGGGCCCTACCAAGCTGAGATGGATTTAGTTCAGAAAGACGCTAGATAGGCATGAAATGGAGCGTAAACCGCCGTGGTTGAGGGCCAAGATCCCGGGAGGCCCGGATTATCTAAAGGTTAAAAACCTCGTACAGGAGAACCGCTTGCACACGGTCTGTGAAAGTGCCCACTGCCCGAATCTGGGGGAGTGCTGGAGCCGAGGAACGGCCACGATCATGATTTTAGGGGATACCTGCACCCGCTCCTGCCGATTTTGCGCTATCGCCACAGGTAAACCTGGGGAGGTGGATTGGGGAGAGCCGGCCCGCGTGGCGGACGCAGTCCGAATCATGGGTTTAAAGCACGCGGTAATCACCTCGGTGGCCCGGGACGATCTGGCTGACGGAGGGGCGGAGATTTGGGCGCGGACCGTCCGGGCGGTGCGGAACGTGAACCCGGAGACACATATTGAAGTGCTGATCCCGGATTTTAAGGGGCAGGAGAGCTGTCTTAGCACCGTGCTGAATGCCGAGCCCGATATTCTTAATCACAACATGGAGACGGTGGAGAGGCTGCAGAAGCCGGTGCGGGTGCAGGCGAGGTATGACCGGAGTCTGGAGGTTCTGCGCCGGGCCAAGGTACGGGGATTTGTGACGAAGACGGGGCTGATGCTGGGCATTGGCGAAAAAGAGGAGGAGATTGAGGAAACCCTACAGGATTTGGCGGAGGAGAAAGTGGATATTTTGACTCTAGGCCAGTATCTGCGACCGACACCTAAACATTTGCCGATCGACCGGTGGGTTACGCCAGAGGAGTTTGCGAGGTGGAAGGAGAGAGCGTTGGAACTGGGTTTTGGGGTGTGTGAGAGCGGCCCGTTGGTGCGGAGCTCGTATCATGCGGATGAGCAGTCGGCCCGATATACGACAGGTGCGGAGGCGGGGGCGAAGGCCTAAGGCTGTTTGTTTACGTTTACGTTTAGGTTTAGGTTTACGAAAACGAGAGGGGTTTAGCCTTTTAGGCGTAAGTGATGGAGGGAAGTTTTGGGCTTTGGATCCGCTACCAGCCCGCCAGGACGTCAGGCCCTACCCAGCATGATCCGTCGACGGTTGAACGAAGCCTGGGGATGGGCAGTCTAAAGAGATATGAAGAAGGTAACCCAGATTCTCATTACTTTCGGGATTCTGCTGCTCGTCGGCGGTTGGTGGGTGGGCTACGATGGACTTATGGCAGGGGCATCTGAGAAAAAACCTCAACCCAAAGAGGTGCAGGTCAGGCTTTTGGAGGCGGGGCTAAGACCTGGATCCGCAATCAAAGTTTCATCCGTTGTTCGGCCCGACAAAGAGTGGGCGAATCGGCTGACGCTGGAGCAGTTCCGGATCGGGAGAACGCATGGGACGGAGAGGGCGTTTTGCGGAGTGTTTCACGACACCAAGAAGAACGGGATCTATTCGTGCGCGGGATGCGGGCTGCCGCTGTTCAAATCGGACGACAAATTTGATTCGGGTACCGGCTGGCCGAGCTTCTTTCAGCCGTTCGCCGAGGAAAATATCGGGGAGACGACGGATAACTCCTACGGAATGAGTCGGACCGAAGTGCACTGCGTCCGGTGCGGAACCCATTTGGGGCACGTATTTCCGGACGGGCCGAAGCCGACGGGTTTGCGGTACTGTATCAACTCGGCGGTGCTAAATTTCCAGGAGACAGGACTGACGCCCAAAACGGAAACGTTACTGCTCGGGGCTGGCTGTTTCTGGGGGGTGCAGGCGGCGTTTGACGGGCTTCCGGGGGTAACGAGTACAGAGGTGGGTTATGCGGGAGGATGGACCAAGAACCCGACCTACAAGGAAATCTGCGGCCACGGGACGGGGCATGCCGAGGTGGTAAAAGTGGAGTATGAGCCCGCCAAAATCGCCACGGAGAAGCTACTGGAGTATTTCTTCAAGATCCATGACCCGACGACGCTGAACCGGCAGGGGCCCGATGTGGGGGATCAGTACCGATCGGCGATTTTCTTTACCCGACCCGAGCAGGAGGCGGCCGCACGCAAAGTGATCGGGCAGTTGACGGAGGCAAAGAAATTTTCCCGGCCAATCGTGACGCAAGTGGATTTGGCAGGTCCATACACGGCGGCGGAGGAGTATCACCAGAAGTACCATCAAAAGCACGGCGGAGGATGCGCAGTCCCGAATTGAGGATCATCCTTAGGGAATGGGGAAGGATCAGGTGGGAGGCTGGAGTGAGTAGAGAAATGTGACGATTTGGTGGCGGAAACGGGGGGCTTTTTAGGTGTTCACCTTTTTGGTGAATAAGTGGGCGGGGGAAGGTTCGCTGCTTTACGAGGGGAAAGGGGACCTATTTGCCTTTATTTAAGCCATATCCGCATAAAATAAAAAAAATAACTGACGGGGGTTGACAGGCCTCTTTATCATACTATTCCTAGTTGTCTTGAGCACATCCACCACAACTCAATGGTGCAGTCGGCTGGGTAATGAATTTACGCAAAAATGCGTAAAAACATCAAAGTCCACCAAATTCACGACTTCGGCAGGGGCGTTACCGACGCGTTTCTGCTGGGCCGTTTAAGGGAGCACACAACCATGATGCAGACTGAATTCAGCGTGGGAGGACGTAAATTCGTCCTCGATAAAAAGAAGGCCGAAGCCGCATTTGCGGGAAAGAGGGTGATTTTGGGGAAGGAGACCATGACTTTCAACCTGCTGCCCCTGAAATACACCTGGGCGTACGACCTTTACCGCAAGATGAAGGCAAATCATTGGGAACCCGAAGACATCGGGATGGGGAAAGATATCGAGCAGTGGAAAGACGCCAAGGCAGTGTCTGATGTCGAGCGTTGGATCATCCGGATGGGGATTGGCTACTTCTCGGCGGCGGAGGGAATTGTGGGCGACAACATCCAACACGTCGTGCGGGAGTTGGTGACCGCACCGGAACTCAAGCTGGTGTTAGGCCGGCATGCCCATGAAGAGAACATCCACGCGGATTCCCTGCTTTATATGATCAGCTCGCTCGGGATCAACCCGCACGAATGTGAGGCGATGTTTGAAGACGTGCAGTCGATCGTGAAGAAGAACGAGTTTGTCACGGGGATCTCCAAGGATCTGCGGCGCGATCTTGATCTGTCGAAACCAGAAAACAAAAAGCTGCTCGCCAAAAACATGTTTGTCTTCGGGCAGTGCATGGAGGGCACGCAGTTTTACGGCCTGTTCGGGATGGTCTTGTCGCTCTACCGGCAGAACAAGTTCCCGGGAATCGGTCAAATGTTCCGTTACACGCTGCGGGACGAGTCCAATCACATCGAGGTATTCCGGAATCTGTTCATGGATCTCGTGGAAGAAAATCGGGAGATCTGGAGTGAAGATTTTAAGGAGGAGTTGCGCCAGACCATGGCCCAGGCGGTCGAGTTGGAGAAAACCTTCATCAAGGACTGCCTGCCGGTCAACGCCGTCGGTTTGAGCCTGGAAGAGTTCACCTCGTATATTGACTACATCGCCGACCGTCGGCTGGAAGGAGTCGGCTTGAAGCCGCTGCGCGGCGACGTGGCGAATCCGCTCCCATGGCTGGCGGAAATGATGGACATCAAGAAGGAGCAAAACTTCTTTGAGGGGCGAGTGACAGAGTATCAGAAGTCTTCGGCGCTGGCGGCGGTGCACGACGACGAGCTCTGATTTTTTCCCAGCAACTGCAGCACAAGGAGATTAACGCATGAAAATGGATCGACGTGAAGTGGACGTGGACTTGGCGATGAAGCGCTTTCTTAACCTGCCGGAGGGTACTCCCGCGGAATGGGGCAAAACGGTCCTGGATGTGCAGGTGGACTTGCCGGAGATCGAAGTCATCGACGGGGAGAGTCACCACGCCTTCAGTTTGGCCGAGGTAGCCGAGATGGTAGGCCGAAGCCTGGCCCGCCTCCTCAAGGCCAAGGGGCAGGATTCCATTTTCACCGAGTCGAATCGCCGCTGGGTGGCCCGGATTTGCACCGAGGTCGGGAAAAACCTGGCCCGGCAGGCCTTGGCGGAGCGGCCGCTCCGCCTCAAGATTGAGGATCTTCGAACCCTGGTGGAAAAGACCCTCGTGGATAACAACGCGTACGACGTGGCCCGGAGCCTAGTGGTGGAGCGTAAGCGCCGCCTCGAGGATATCCAAGCGGACGGCGACGCGCCGGTTTGCACGACCAAACTCATCCGTCGGATGGGGCAGGCGGTGCCGTGGAATGAGTCCAAGATCGAGGTGGCGGTACGGCAGGCGTTTCTGGCCTTGCGGATGGACTCTGCCCCAGCGGCGGCAATTGCGCGGGGAGCAACCCTGCGGGTGATTGAACTGGCGCACGCGACCATCCACATCGAGGAGGTGCAGGATATCGTCCAGGAGGAGCTGATGCGGGCCGGGCACTACAAGGTGGCGGAGCGCTACATCCTTTACCGCGCCATGCGGACGGAGTTGCGGGAGAAAAAGGCCCGCGGTGAGGAGCCGGAAGCTGAGGCGGCTCCGGCCGAAGGCATGGTGGTCGTCACCAACCCGGACGGATCGACCTATCTATGGGACGGCGCCGATCTGCGCGCCCGGATCGAGTTTGCCTCCATCGGGTTGGATCTTTGTCTTAGGGCGGGAGAGATCGAGAAGGAGCTGCGCCGTTCCGTTTTTGACGGGATCAAAAAAGCGGATCTGAACAACACGATCAGCCTCAATGCCAAGACCTTGATCGAAAAGGATGCCGACTTCGCGAAATTTGCCGGGCGCATCCAGCTTTCCTTTATTTATGAGGAGGTCCTGGGTTGGGACATCGTGCGGGACGGGGTGGGGGCCTTACGGGACTTTCATCGTCGCCGTTTCCGGGAAACCATTGATCGGGGGATTGCGATCGGGCGGTTTAGCCAGGATCTGCTCAAATATGACCTGGAGAAGATGGCGGCCGCGCTCGACCCGCTGGCCGATCTGGAATTCGACTTTCTCGGCGTGCAGACCCTGTACGACCGTTATCTGATCATCGACAAGAAGGCGGCAACCACCCGGCGGTTGGAGACCCCCCAGTTCTTCTGGATGCGGGTTTCGATGGGGTTATTTCACGCCGAGCCGAAGGAGCGCGAGCAGCGGGCGATCGAGCTCTACAACCTCTACAAGAGCCGCCGCTTCTGCTCTTCCACGCCGACTTTGTTCAATGCCGGCACAAATCACAGCCAGCTTTCCTCGTGCTACCTGTACTGGGTTGATGACTCAATCGATGGAATCATGCAACGCGGCGTGGCCGAGAATGCGATGCTTTCCAAGTGGGCCGGAGGTCTGGGCGGCTCATGGACGAGCGTGCGCGGGACCGGCAGCTACATCGGGGGGACCAATGGCGAGAGCCAGGGGGTCATTCCCTTCCTCAAGCTGCACAATGATCTACTGGTCGCGGTGAATCAGGGCGGCAAGCGGAAGGGGTCCGGCTGTGCGTACCTGGAGACATGGCACAACGACTTGTTTGACTTCCTTGAGCTCCGAAAAAACACCGGGGACGACCGGCGCCGTTGCCATGATATGAACACGGCCAACTGGATTCCCGACCTATTCATGAAACGGATGGAGGCAAGGGAGCACTGGACCTTTTTCCGCTCCAGTGAAGTGCCGGAACTGCACCATACCTACGGCAAGAAGTTTGAAGAGGCCTACCTGGCCTACGAAAAGAAATCCGAACGGGGCGAAATCTGGGGCCAGCAAGTCCCGGCGATCGAGGTGTGGAAACGAATGTTGGCAATGCTCTTTGAGACGGGTCATCCGTGGATTACCTTCAAAGATGCGTGCAATGTACGCAGTCCCCAGGATCACACCGGTGTGATTCACAGTTCGAATCTCTGCACGGAGATCACCCTCAACACCGGCAAAGACGAAACTGCGGTGTGCAACCTTGGTTCGGTTATCTTGGATACCCATCTCCTTCCGGATGGTTCGCTCGATCGGGCGAAGCTTCGGGAAACCGTACGGGTGGCCGTGCGGGCGTTGGACAACGTCATCGACATCAACTTCTACCCGACCGAGGCGGCCAAGACGGCGAATTCCCGCCATCGGCCTATCGGGCTGGGTGTGATG
>JBEANM010000059.1:0-6397 GCA_041165425.1 Verrucomicrobiota bacterium | reverse complement strand
AAGTCCCAGGGGCGGAATCTTCTGCAGGAGCTGGACGGAATTTACCGGAAGCACGGGCTGTATTTGGAAAAACTGGGCAATTTGGAAATGCCGGGGGCGGAAGGGGCGAAGCAGATTGCCCGGGCGGTGGCGAGTTATCAGGGGCAACCGCCCCGGGAGTGGGGCGGAAGAAAAGTGGTGGGGGTACAGGATTATGAAAAAGGCAGCCACCGGGATGTAGACGGTCGGGAAATTCCGAAGGAGCGGATGCTGATCTTTGATTTGGGGGAAGGTTTTCGCGTGGCGGTGCGGGCGTCCGGGACAGAGCCGAAGATGAAGTGCTACTTTTTCGGAAAGCGGAAGGTGGGAGCGAACGAGGACCTGGCGAAGGCGAAGAAAGAACTGGCCGGTGAGCTCGAGAAACTTTGGGAATGGACACGCCAGGATGCGGTTTGGCGGGCGCAGGGCGCTTGAAACAAAAACTACGCTGGATCCTGCTGGGCCTGGGTTTGGCCGGGGCCTTGGCCTGTCTTTTTGTCGACGGAGCATGGGACGAGAACCGCCGCCGGACGGCAGCCCTGTTGGTGCTGGCGGCGGTCATGTGGTTTACGGAAGTGGTGCCGCCTTTCGCGACCGCCCTGTTGGTCATCACCGTGGGCTCGATCTTTTTGGCGCGACCGCTGGGGGATCCAGAGCTTTTCTTGCGACCGGTGGCCAGCCCGGTCATCGCCCTGTTTTTTGGAGGACTGGTTCTCGCGATGGCTTTGGCGAAAAGGGGATTGGACCATCGGATGGCCTCTCTGGTTCTGGGGCGGTGGGGGAGGAACTCCACCGCGCTGCTTTGGGCGGTGTTGGCGTTTACGGGGGTGACCTCCATGTTGCTTTCCAACACAGCCACAACCGCCCTGATGATGGCGATGTTGGCTCCTTGGCTGGACAAGCCGGGCCATGACGCCAACCAGAAGCGCCGCTTGGGGTTGGCGGTGGCCATGGCGGCCAGCATCGGAGGGATGGCCACCGTCATCGGGACACCCACGAACGCGGTGGCGGCGGGGTATCTGGCGGCAAACCAACACCCGGTGACGTTTATTGGGTGGATGGCGTGGGGGTTTCCCCTGGTTCTCGTGCTGCTGGGGGTCAGTGGGTGGATGCTGCAGCGCTGGATCCCGGTGGCACCGGAGCCCGGGCCAGATCTGGAAGCCCTCCGGCAACCGATGAATCCCGGGGATCGGTGGGTGGTGGGGGTTGGAGTCGTGACCGTGGGGCTGTGGATGACCGACTGGTGGCATGGATTGCCGGCCGCTTCCATTGCCCTCCTGCCGGTCTCGGTATTTTTCCTCTGTGGGATTCTTTCCGCGGCGGATCTGCGGAAGCTCGACTGGGATGTGCTGCTGTTAATTGCAGGGGGTTTTGCCCTGGGATCCGCCTTGGAGAAAAGCGGACTGGCCGGGGATGTGGCGGGAGTTTTGTCTCATGGGGATCAGGCGTGGCAGGTGGCGCTTTCGTTGGGAGGGCTGGCCCTCTTTCTTTCCGTTTTCATGTCCAACACGGCGGCGGCCAGCCTGCTGGTGCCGATCGCGGGATCGGTCGGGGTGATGAATCCAACAATGGCGGTGATTCTCACCGCCTTCTGCTGTTCCCTAGGGATGAGTCTGCCGGTGAGCACGCCGCCCAACGCCCTGATGCATTCGCGCGGTTGGGTACAAACCCGGGACCTCATGATCTTCGGAACCCTGATTTCCCTCCTCGCCTTGGCTTTGATAGTGGGGGTGGTGGCCGTGGCCGGGCGATGATTGAGCTCCGGCGCAACCGTCGGTAGCGTGTCGGCATGGCTTATCCGGCAAAGCTCCAGGAAATTGTTTCCCTGTTTGAACATCTGCCTGATGAGGAAAAGCGGGAGAGTCTCATTTCCTACAGTCTGACGGCGAAACATGCCGAACCGAAGGAAGGGGAGAAGTTCGACCTGGAGGATGTGCGCAAGGATGAGGAGTGTGCGGACACCGTGGGTGTGTTTCTCAAAATGGACGGCGAGGGGAAGGCGCATTTTCGGATGACCCTTGGTCCGCAGGTGCAGACATTGACCAAGGCGATGACCGCCATCCTCTGCAAAGGGTTGGACGGAACGACGCCCCGGGAGGTTCTGGACCTGGAAAGCGACTTTGTGCCCAAAATCGTCGGGGCCCAGCTGGTGCGGCTCCGTAGCCAGACTACCTACTATATCCTCTCCCGGCTTAAGGGCGTTTGTAAGGTTTGGCTCGACCGGCAACGTAAAAAAGAAATCGAAAAGCATTGATAAGCATAGAGTTATAAAATATCTAAAGATAAGAATTTGACTTAGAACTATTCTAATTCATCTTCCCCGCTCCCATGAAACTCCTCGGACAGGAAGATAAAGAGACGCTAGCGACGGCTTTGGATCATTCCGGCCAGCGGCCCACCCCCCAGCGGGAGACCGTTTTCGGGGTTCTCTTGGACCAGCGGGATCATCCCACGGCCGATGAGGTTTATGCCCGCACCAAATCCCGGATGCCCTCTATCTCCATGGCCACGGTTTACAACTGCCTGGAGACGCTGGTTTCCAGTGGCTTGGTGAAGCAGGTCAACATTGAGCGGGAACCGACCCGCTACTGTCCCAACCTTGCCCCGCACGCCCATTTTCACTGCCGCGACACTGGCCGCGTGTACGACGTGCCCGTCCCGGTCGGAACCATGGAAAAACTGACGGATGTTCTGCCCGGGAAGTACCAAGCCGACTCGGTGGAGCTGGTCTTCCGCGGACACCTTTCGAAAGGAACCAGCTCATGAAAAACTCGCTCGAAATCAAAAACCTCCGCGCCGGCATTGGCGGCACGGAAATCCTCCACGGCCTCAATCTCACCGTTCCGAAAGGGCAGGTCCACGCCATCATGGGCAAAAACGGATCCGGCAAAAGCACCCTGGCCAAGGTAATGGCCGGCCATCCCGACTATGAGGTCACGGGCGGGGATGTGCTTCTCGACGGCGAAAGCATTCTGGGCTTGGAGCCGGATGTCCGTGCCCGCTCCGGTCTCTTCCTGGCCTTTCAGTACCCCAGCGAAATTCCCGGGGTGACGATCGCCAACTTTCTCCGCGCGGCCCTAAACGCCCGCCGTCCGGAAGGAGAGGAGATCGACGCGGTGGAGTATTACAACCACCTCTACGCCAAGATGGACCTGCTCAAGATCGATCGTTCTTTCACCTCCCGCGCGGTCAACGATGGTTTCTCGGGCGGGGAGAAGAAGCGGAATGAGATTCTGCAGATGGCGATGCTCGAGCCGAAATACGCGGTGCTCGATGAGACCGACTCCGGTCTGGATATCGATGCCCTCAAGATCGTCTCCCACGGAGTGAACAGCTTGCGGGGGCCGAAGCTCGGCATCCTCGTGATCACCCACTACCAGCGGCTGCTCGACTATATTGTGCCGGACGTGGTTCATGTGATGGTGGGTGGCCGGATTGTAAAGAGCGGGCCCAAGGAGCTAGCGCTCGAGCTGGAAAAGAAGGGCTATGACTGGGTCGAGAAGGACCTGGTCGCCGCCTGAGGGAGAAAGCCATGAGCGAAGTCGAAATCAAAGAAAAGCCGGATCTGGCAATCGACCAGGACGTCGGAAACTTCTCGTACCCCGAGGACTACGCCTTTGACGCGGGCACCGGGCTGACGGAGAAGACCATCGACTACATTTGTGACGCGAAGGAGGATCCGGACTGGGTCCGCGAATTCCGTAAGAAGGCCCTCAAAGTCTTTCAGCAGAAACCGTTGCCGACCCACTGGGCGAGCAAGGATCTCGAGAACATTCACTTTGATGATTTCCGCTACTATCTCTCCAAGGGCGCGAAGCCGAAGCGGTCGTGGGACGAGGTGCCGGATGACGTGAAACGCACCTTCGAGCGGCTGGGCATTCCGGAGAAGGAGCGCGCTTTCCTGGCCGGAGTGGAGGCGCAGTTCGACAGCGAAGCCGCCTACTCAAATATCAAAAAAGCGGTGGAGGAGCAGGGCGTGATCTTTGTGGGAAGCCGGGAGGGGTTGAAGGAGCATCCGGAAATTTTCCGTCCCTGGTTCGGTAAGGTAATCCCCACGGCCGACAATAAGTTCTCGGCCTTGAACAGTGCCGTCTTTTCCGGTGGCTCCTTCATCTATGTGCCCAAGGGGGTGAAGGTGAAGCATCCCCTACAGGCTTATTTCCGGATCAACGCGGAAAACTTTGGTCAGTTCGAGCGTACCCTGATCATCGTGGACGAGGGGGCCGAGGTGACCTACATGGAGGGCTGTACCGCGCCGAAGTTCGACTCCGTCACCCTGCACAGCGCGGTGGTGGAGCTGGTGGCGCTCAAGGGGGCGAAGATTCAATACATCACGGTGCAAAACTGGAGTCCCAACGTCTTCAACCTTGTGACCAAGCGTGGCATTGCCCACGAAGAGGCCGAGATCAAGTGGATCGACTGCAACATCGGCTCCCGCTTGACGATGAAGTATCCCGGCGTGGTGCTCAAGGGCCGCAAAGCCCGGGGCGAGGTGCTCTCGATTGCCTTGGCCAACAACGGCCAGCACCAGGACACCGGCGCGAAGATGATCCATGCGGCAGACGAAACCACTTCGAATATCATATCGAAATCGATCTCGATCGGCTCCGGTCGGGCCACTTACCGGGGGCTGGTGCACATCCCGCGGCACCTTAAGGGCTGCAAGAACAACACCGAGTGTGACGCGCTCCTCATCAATACTGATTCCCGCACCGACACCTATCCGGCCATTGTGACCCGCGGGGAGGGGAACTCGGTGCAGCATGAGGCGAGTGTTTCCAAGGTGAGCGCGGAGCAGATCTTCTACATGCAGCAGCGAGGATTGTCGGAAGGCCAGGCGATGAGCCTGAGCGTGAACGGGTTCGTCAACGATCTCGTCCGTCAATTTCCGATGGAATACAGCGTTGAACTCAAACGACTCATCGACCTCGAGATGGAGGGGTCGGTGGGCTAACCGCCAGATCCATCAAACCAGGAGAAACCAACCATGGCCGACATTGCCAACCGCTATCCGGAAAATGTGACCGGTAGCTACTACGTGGACAACCAGTGCATTGATTGCGACCTGTGCCGGGAAACGGCGCCGGCCAGCTTCAAGCGCAATGACGACGGCGGCTACTCCTTCGTCTACCACCAGCCCAGCAATCCCGAAGAGGAGAAGTTGGCCAAGGAGGCGATGGAAGGCTGTCCGGTCGAGGCGATCGGAAGCAACGGCGCTTAAATCCTCCATGCCCAAGAAGTCCCAATCCCAGGGCCGGAACGGCGCGGCCCTGCCCACGTGGTGGACGAACCGCCAAGCGGAGGCCCGCCGGCGCTTCGAGGAGCTGCCCATGCCGCAGCGCAAGGATGAGGACTGGCGGTTCGCGACCATCGACGCGATCCGGGTGGATGATTTTCAGCCGGGGGCGAAAGGCAAGACCCCCGAGGCCAAGCTCCTCCAGCGCAGTCAGCCACCTTTTGCGGCGGCCGCCCGGGCGGTGTTCGCCAACGACCGACTCCTGCGGATCGAAGGGGCGGAAGAGCTGGCGCGGAAGGGGGTGGTGTTTGAACCACTTCAGACGGCCATCGAGAAACATCCTGCCCTGCTGCAGCAGTATTTCATGGCGCATCCGGTCGACCTCGGGGCGCAGAAGTTTGCGGCCCTGCACGCCGCCCACGCCGCGGCCGGCGTCCTGATCCATGTGCCGAAGAATGTGGAGCTGGATCTGCCGTTGGTCTCTTTTCACTGGATCGACGCGGCCAAGACCGCCGTTTACCCACACACCCTGATTGTGGCGGGCGAGAACTCCAAGGTACGGGTGGTGGATTTTCTGAGCTCGACCGACTCCAAGGGTGGAGGGTTCGCCTGCGGCCTGAACGACCTATGGGTGGGGCCGGGCGCCAAGGTGGATTATGTCTGTTTTCAACGCTGGGGATCCGCCGTGACCAGCTTCCAGCTGAACTCCACACGGGTGGAGAAGGACGGGGAGGCGCGGAGTTTGTTCGTGAATCTTGGCGCGGCCTACGCCCGGCAGGAGAGTCGGAGCACCATGGTGGGAGGCGGGGCGCGCAGCGAGATGCTCGGTCTGTCGGTTGGCAATGACCGGCAGGAGTTTGACCAGAGAACCCTGCAGTGCCATGACGTGCCCAACACCTGGAGCGACCTGCTTTACAAAAACGCGCTCGATGACCGCTCCAAATCGATCTTCAAGGGGCTGATCCGGGTGGCTCCGGGCGCAGCCAAAACGGATGCCTATCAGAACAATCGGAACCTGCTGCTGAATCCCGAAGCGGAGGCCGATTCGATGCCGGGCCTGGAGATTTTGAATGATGACGTGCGTTGCACCCACGGGGCGACGACCGGGCAGATCGACAAGGACCAGCTCTTTTACCTGATGGC
>JBEANM010000058.1:0-6770 GCA_041165425.1 Verrucomicrobiota bacterium | reverse complement strand
CATTTTGGCGTGGATTTCCTGTTCGTAGTAGGGCTTGGCCTGGGCCGCAATGAAGTCGATCACCCGGGCCACCTCTTCCTCGCTGACAAAAGCCCCCTGAGCCCGGATTAGCTTGCTGGCACCGGGGCGAAGATAAAGCAGGTCGCCCTTGCCGAGCAGGTTCTCGGCACCGGATTCATCGAGAATGACGCGGGAGTCGACCCCGGAGGGTACCTGGAAGGCGATGCGGGCGGGCACATTGGTTTTAATGACACCGGTGATGAGTGGATGCCGGCGGCGCGGGCCTTGGCGGAGAGGAGGGCGATGGCGTTTTCGACCTCCGCCGGGGCGACCTGCATAAGGTTGGCCAACTCGTCGATGATCACGACGATGAAGGGAAGGCGGTCGGGTAGGGGCTCTTCGCTGCTCGGTGCGGGAGGCTCTTCCCCTTCGAGACGCGGGGCGAGGTCTAGCTCCTCGACGTTTTTGGGCGAGCGGGAGCGAGAGTTGTAGGTGCCGATATTACGAACGCCGGCCTTGGCCATGTAGCGGTAGCGCTTTTCCATTTCGTTGATCGTCCATTTCAGGGCGAGGAGAACCTTTTTGGGTTCGGTGACCACCGGCACAACAAGGTGGGGGAGACGGTTGTAGACCTGAAGCTCGACCACCTTGGGATCGATCAGGATCAGGCGAAGGTCGTCGGGACCGAACCGGTAGAGGAGGCTGAGGAGCAGGGTATTGATGCAGACGGATTTTCCGGAACCGGTCGTGCCGGCGATCAGGACGTGGGGAAGATCGGCAAGGTCGTCGACCAGGGTGGCGCCGTAGACATCCTTTCCGAGGGAGACAGGGAGGTGGGCCCGGGAGCCGGACCATTCGCCGGACTCGAGCAGATCGCGAAGGAGAACCTTGATCTTGGCGGAGTTGGCCACCTCGATGGCAACGGTGTCGCGACCGGGGACGGGAGCGAGAATGTTGATGCGCTCCGCCTTCATGGTGCGGGAAAGATCGCGCTCGAGATTCACGATGCGCTCCACGCGGACGCCGGGGGCGGGATAGAGCTCGTAACGGGTGATGGTGGAGCCGCGGGTGATATCGCCGGGGCTGACCTCAATATCAAAGTGGGCAAGGGCCTCAACGATTCGCTGCTGGTTGGTTTTCAGTTCCTCTTCGGTGTAGGTGGGCCGAGTCTCCTTTTCCGATTTCTGCAGAAGATCGATGGAGGGAAGTTTGTAGGCGGTGTAGGAGGGGCGGGTGGCGGCGGGGGTTGGGGCTTTGGGGGGTGTGGGGCGCGGGGTGCTCGCGGGAGTTTCCGCAGAAAGCACGGGGAGGGGGGAAACGGGTTTACCGAGGTCTTTGATTTTGGTTTCGGTCTTTTCCGGTTTAGCGGGGGAGGATTTGGTTTTGGGGGCGTTGGCTCCCGGCAGGGCGGAGGGAAATGGGTTGATGGTGGTGTCGACGATTTTGGGTGAGGGGCGGTTAGCGACCGGCACGGCCTCGGGGATTTTCTTGGCGGCTTCGGCCTTTTCCTTGGCGAGTCGGCGGTGAAGGCGTTTTTGTTCGACCTCCAGTTTCTTCTGCTCAAGTTCCAGTCTCTGGTCGGGGGCGGCCTTGCGGATCCGGTAGTCCCAATACTGGTCGACGATGGCGCGACCAGCCTCGCCGAAGGCGCGGGCAAGTTCCGCCGGACGGAATTCAAATAACAGGACGAGCACCACCAGGTAGGAGAGGCCGAAAACCAGGACCGCCCCGACCGTGCCGAGGATGGGGGCGAGGAATTTGTCGTTCAGGAAGTAGCCGATGTAGCCGCCGGGCATTTTGCCGGCGGGGGAAGGAGCGCCGTCGAGGCCTTGGGCGCCGGAGAAGAGAGGGTTGGCCAAGGCGGGACCAAAGACCGGGGCGGCGAGTTGGAGCAGGCAGGCTCCGGTGACGAGAAGAATGCCCAGAAGGATGAACTTCTGGGAGTAGCGGACCTCTTTGGCAAAAAAGAGGAGAAGTCCGCCGGCGATAAAGACGACGGGAAAAAGATAAGAACCCAAGCCAAAGAGAAGGAAAAGAATGCCGCCGAGGTAGGCGCCCGCCGGGCCGACAAGGTTGGCTTTGGGGTTTTGGGCAGGCTGGGAGTAGAAGGAGAGGTCGCGGGGATCAAAGGAGAAGAGGGCGAGGAGCAGGAGGATCCCGGAGCCGAGAATCGCCAAGGCGATGACCTCTTGGCCGAGGCTGGGTCCGGTGCGGGCGGGTTTGGGTTTAGCCATGGAAAATTATGTGATTTACTGAAGCGAACCGATGGGGTTTTCCAAGGCAAGTTTACGGGTGGCGGGGCTGATCTTGGGGACAATTTGTCTCCAGGGTTGTGGCCCGGATCCACGGTCACGGTTCATGCATGAGGTGGAGGGGATGATCGAGCTGGCCAACGCGGGCAAACATGGGGAGCTGACCGACCGAATTTCCAAGCCGCTACAGGAGAAAATCCGGCAGGAAAGCTGGGACGAGCGCGGGGCCCTGGCCTTGGCCGCACGGCGCGACCGGGAGGACGGGGCGCAGTATCAGCTGATGGACGTGCCAAGATTTTCGGCCAAAGAGTATGGGGAGGCCGAGATCCGGAGGACGACCCGGCAGGGGGAGAGCCGCATGGTGGTTCCCTTCTGGTTTGAGGAAAAGAAATGGAAAGCCGGGGCGGCCTATCGGGACGGGCGGAGTTGGGAGGCGGAGGGATTTTAATTTTGGATGTTGGATTTTGGATGAGGGTTTAAGTTGGGGTATGGCCATTTGGGAATTTGAGGCGCTGCCGCAGGATCGGATTTGGGGAGGGCGAAACTTGGCCGAGGGTTTTGGCCGGATTCTGCCCGAAGGAAAAAAGATCGGGGAAACCTGGGAGTTGGTGGACCGGGCGGAAGCGCAGTCGCGCGAGAAGGAGTCAGGCAAGAGTCTGCACGATCTGTGGAGCGGGCCGGACCGGAAAAAGATTTTTGGCACGAAGGCCCCGGACACGGAGCGTTTCCCGATCCTGATCAAACTGCTGGATGCCCAGGACAAGCTGTCCCTGCAGGTCCATCCTCCGGCGGAGAAGGCGAAGGAACTGGGGGGAGAGCCCAAGACGGAGATGTGGTTCTTTTTGGAAACCCAGCCGGGCGCAGAAATTCTGGCTGGCCTGAAACCAGGGGTCGGAAAAATGGAGTTTGAGAAAGCTTTAGCAGCCGGAACCGTGGGGGACTGCTTCCACCGTCTCAAGACCGAACCGGGGGCGGCGATGTTTTTGCCATCGGGCCGGGTCCATGCGATTGGGGCCGGGAACGTGATCTTGGAAATCCAGCAGAACTCAGACACGACCTACCGGGTGTACGATTGGGACCGGAAGGACGATTCCGGCCAGCCCCGTGCCCTCCATGTAAAGGAGGCGTTGGCTTCCATTCACTGGGAGGATCACGAGCCGGCTTTTGTCCAGCCCAGGGGAGAACGGATGTTGGCGTGTGATCATTTCAAAATCACCCGGTGGTGGCTGATGCCGGGGGAGATGAGGGAGCTGGTGCCGAATCCCAAGAGCTTCCGCTATTTATTCGTGGCGGCCGGAAAAGTTCGCGAGAAGCATGGAGGCCAGGAATGGCCGCGGGGAACGGCGCGTCTGCTTACGGCCGACCAAGAGTCCCTTTTATTGGAGGGGATCGAGGATGCGACGGTGGTGCAGGTGGAGTTTGCGTAAAGGGAAGTTAGGCCGGTCGAAAGTCGACCTGACGCTTGGGGAAGTCGATCCGGAGAACAACGACGCGGAGGCGGGCGCCGGCCTTGTAGGTTTTGCCGGTGCGGCGACCCCGGAGCTGGCGGCGGGTGGGGTCGAAGGAGAAAAAATCATCCGTGAGGGAGGAGACATGGATGAGTCCGGAGATTAAAAAGTCTGGCAGTTCGACCAAGAGGCCAAAATTGGTCGCCTCCGTCACCACGGCCTCAAAGGTCTGGGTCGCCTTGGGTCCGGCCTGGGCTTCCAGATATTCAAGTAACTTCAGCTTTTTCGACTCCTGTTCGGCGTCCGCCGCGGTCCGTTCCTGACGGGATAAGTGCTGGGCCAATTTGTTCAGGGCCTCGGTTTCCGCACGGGGAGCGCCCCGGGTGTGGGCGAGGGAGCGGTGGACAAGGAGATCCGCATAGCGTCGGATGGGGGAGGTAAAGTGGGTGTAATGGGATTTCGCCAAACCGTAGTGACCGAGACTTTTGGGTGAGTAGACGGCCCGCTTGAGGGAGCGAAGAAGGGCGATCTTGAGGGCATAGCCGTCGGGCCGGCCCGGCAGAATCTTGAGGATTTTTTGAATTTCCCCGCGCTGGGTGAGATCGCCGGCCTTAATTCCGTGGGCGATCAGGAGTTGGCGGTACTCCTGTAGGCGGGATTCCTCCGGCACCTCGTGGATCCGATAGAGGGAAGGACGATGTTCGCGGTTGAGATGGCGGGCCACGGCTTCGTTGGCGAGCAGCATGAACTCCTCGATGAGTTGATGGGACTCGTCGGAAGACTCTTTCTCAATCCGGTTCGGCCGACCTTGCTGATCCAGCAACACCCGCAGTTCCGGGAAATCCAGATCGAGGGCCCCGGACGCGAAACGCTGTTTGCGCAGGGCGGAGGCAAAGGTCCAGGCTTTTTGAAGAAAGCGATCCAGATCGTCGGCGGCCGGCCGCTGCAGGCGGACCAGAGCCTCCTGATAGGTCAGGCGGTGGCGGGAAAAAATAACCGTGCGGGCGAAGCGGGCGGTGCCGATGCGGCCGTCGGGGCTGAGCCGGACAAAGGCGGAGTAGGTGAGGCGCTGTTCGCGCGGCCGCAGGGAACAGAGGTCGTCAGAAAGGCGGGGCGGGAGCATGGGGATGACGCCGTTGACGAGGTAGACGCTATTGGCGCGGCGCCGGGCCTCTTCGTCGAGGACAGAGCCCGGACGAACGTAGTGGGAGACATCGGCGATATGGATGCCGATCTCCGCATGGCCGCCGGGCAACTCGCGCAGGGAGATGGCGTCGTCGAAGTCGCGGGCGGTGTCGGGATCAATCGTGATGACAAATTCACCGCGGAGGTCCTCGCGATCAGCGGGTTTGTCGGGTAGCTGCACCGCGGGGAAGGAGGAAGCCTCCGCCAGGGCTTGGTGGGGAAATTCCGTGGGCAGGTCGAACTTCCGGACGATCGAGAGGATATCGATGCCGGGATCCTCGCGGCGGCCCAGGCGCTCCACGACGAGACCCTCCGGATTGGTGTGGCGGTCTTTCCACTCGGTGAGGCGGGCGACAACCTTGTCGCCGGGCGCGGCCGCTGGGGAACCGCCCGTACCGGGTTCGGGGACGTAGAGATTGTGCTGCAGACGAGGGTCGTCCGGAATGACGATGAAAAAGCGGGCCGTTTTCTGAAGAGTTCCGACGATGTTGGCGTTGCGGCGCTCCAGGATGCGGATGACGCGTCCGCGAGGACGTTCCGGCTCGGTGCCCCGGCCCCGGCGGGGGCCGGAGAAGGAGGGGCGTTGGATCCGGGCCACCACCAGATCGCCGTGTAGAGCGGTGCCGGTATTCTCCGCGTCGATCCGGAGATCGGGGGCGTCTCCCTCTGCCGGCGTGACGAAGGCAAAGCCCTTGGGATGGAACTGGATGGTGCCGGTAACCAGGTCGGCAGAGTCCGAGGAGATCCAGTGGTCGTGCCGGACCCGGGCGACCCGGCCCTGCTTTTCCAAGGCGGTGAGGGTGCGGCTGATGGCTCCGGGCGGGGCGCGCAAGCGCCGGGCGAGGGTGGGGACATCCAGAGGTGTTGCCTTTTTACCCTGCAGGAGCGCAAGAATCCGGTCCGGCAAGCGGCTGGCGGCAGGCATGGAAGATAGGGCATAATGGAAGTTTCCACGCATGAACATCCTATTTGTGGCGGCTGAGCTGGCTCCCCACGCCAAGGTGGGCGGGTTAGCGGACGTGGCGGCGGCGCTTCCCCAGGCGCTCGCGGCGGCGGGCCATTCCGTCAGCGTGGCCGTCCCGCTGCATCGCAGCCTAAAAAAGTCAGGCGAGTTCCGGCGGACGAACCTGGAGTTGCCGGTGCCGGTGGCGAACGGGGTTTGGGCCACGCGGGTCTGGCAGGGACGCCGCGGCGGTGTGGCGCTCTTCGGCATCGAGCGGGACGAGTATTTTGACCGGCCCCACCCCTACGGCGAAGGCGGGGGGGATTATCCGGACTCGTTGGATCGGTTTGTCTTTTTCTCCCGGGCGGCGGTGGAGTTGGCGCGGCACATCGAGCCGGTACCGGAGGTGTTGCATGCGAACGATTGGCACACCGCCCTGATCCCGGCCCTGGCTGCGGTGGTGCACTTGCCGATGCGGACGGTTTTCACCATCCACAACCTGCGGTATCAGGGCGAGTTTCCGGCGGCCGATTTCCCGAGGCTAGGCCTGCCGGCGGAAATGTTCCGGCCGGAGACGCTGGAGTTTTACGGGAAGGTGAATTTGCTCAAAGGGGCGGTTCTGCTGGCGCATGAGGTCACCACGGTCAGCCCCAGTTATGCTCAAGAGATCCAGACCGAGGCTTTTGGCCACGGGTTGCAGGAGGTGCTGCAAGGCCGGGCCCGCCATCTCACCGGGATTCTCAACGGCATTGATGCGGATTCCTGGAATCCCGCCACCGATACGGCTTTAAAAAAGAATTTCCGGGCGGCCTCGATCCTGGGGAGGGAGGAGTGTCGGGCCGCCCTGGAGGGGGAGCTGGGGCTGGAGCCGGCGAACGGTCGGCCGATTTTCGGGATGGTCAGCCGGTTGACGGAAGACAAGGGGGTGGATCTGGTTCTGGG
>JBEANM010000057.1:0-9031 GCA_041165425.1 Verrucomicrobiota bacterium | reverse complement strand
GATGTGGCACCGGCCGTTTATGAGGCCGCCAGCCAAGCCACCCGGATGGATGATTTTGTCGTCATCAACGTCATCGATGAGGGCGGCATGGGCAACGGGGTCCAATTCGCCGAATTTCAGCCGGGGGCCTGGGAAAATCCTCCCGGATTCACCACCAAGACCTTTACGTACGTAGGCACCGGAAACGGAAGCATCTGCCTCGAAATCAGCAGCGCTTATCCGGACCAAGACTTTTTCGCCGGCGCGGTCGATAACATCACCGTCACGGTCGCTGGCTCCGGGAAAACGACCCCCACCCTTGCTGCAGGGCCGACGGCCTCGGCCATCACCTACGGAGATTCTCTGGGGACTTCCACGCTGACCGGCGGCACGGCGAGTGTGCCCGGGTCCTTCGCCTTTAAAACTCCAATTACCACTCCCAACGCCGGCCTCGCCCAGAACTTCAAGGTGGTCTTCACGCCGACCGATACGGCCAACTACGAACTTGTGGAAATCGATGTGCCGGTCACGGTCAACAAAAAGGAGTTGATCGTCAAGGCGGACAACAAGTTCCGGGGCATCGGGGAAAGTGATCCGGAATTCACCCTGACCATGAGCGGCTTTGTTCTGGGCCAAGACAGAATGGCGCTTCTCAACCAGCCCACGGCTTACACGGAAGCCAACGCTGATTCGTTAGCTGGAACATATCCGATCCTGGTTGAGGGCGGGGCGGCCGATAACTACTCCCTAACCTTTGTTCCTGGAATCCTCACCGTCGTTCCGGCCAACCACATCGACACGGACGGAGACGGATTCAGTGATGCCCTGGAGTTGGCTACAGGGACGAGTCTTGACTCGGCGTCGAGCCGGCCCGTGAGCTCCGGCCGTTTGCTGATTTGGGGAAGCGACCCTTTTGCCACCAACGCGGTGATGAACACCGGTGTGGTGCAGGCGGTGGTGGCCCAGGTATCCAAAGACACCAATGTGATCGGCGTGCTCAAAAATGGATCTGTCACCACTTGGTCTCTTTTTGGCGATTCGGAAAGTGCCTTTGACGTTCCCAGTGCCGCCACGGCCAACGTGGCCATGATCGCCGCCGGCGATGAGCATTTCCTCGCGCTGAAAGCGGACGGCTCGGTGGTGGCGTGGGGGCGCGGAAAAAGTGATACCAACGGGATTCCGGAATTCGGCCAGAGCCTCGTGCCGTCCGAGGCGCAAACCGGGGTGGTGGCGGTGGCGGCGGGGGGATATCACTCCTTGGCGCTGCGGAGCGACGGCCGCGTGGTGGCCTGGGGAAGGAATAACTACCAGCAGACCGATGTCCCGGCTGCGGCCAGCAACGGGGTGGTGGCGATTGCGGCGGGGCAGTACGTCTCCCTGGCCTTGAAATCCGATGGCACCTTGGTGGGTTGGGGTCGAGGATCCTACGGCGCGACGATTCCGGCGGATGCCCAAACCGACGTCACGGCTATCAGTGTGGGTCGAAACCACGCGATGGCCCTCAAAACAGACGGCACAGTGAAGGCTTGGGGAGACCCTCCCGTGGAGCAAATCACAACTTCGCTCGGCTCGCCGGCAACTCTGAGCGGGGCCATGGCAATTTCCGCCGGGCGGTATTATTCGATGGCCCTGAAATCGGATCGCACCCTGCAGGCCTGGGGAGAGACCTACTATGCCGACGAAACTTTCCCCGTGCCGGCCCAGCTCACCAATGTGGTGGCCATACAAGGCGCCATGAATCACGGGTTGGCCATCGTGAGTGACGGTACCGCGCCCCGGTTCAGCCTTGGTGGCGCGACCATCCGGGTCACACCCGGGGCTAGCACCAACCTTGCGACTTTGGTCCCCGGGGTGGCCGCTTCTTACGGCTCGGTGGGGTTGCCGGCAGGGATGACCTTGATGCCCTCTGGCATTCTGAATGTGGGGAGTGGCGTGGCTTCCACCAACGTGATGGTACGCTTAATGGCGAGCAATCCCCATGGGGAAGATGCCCAGGTGGTCCAGTTGCAAGTTGGGAAGAGCGTCCCAACGCTCGCCGCGGGGCCAACGGCGAGTGCCATCACCTATGGGGACTCTCTGAGCTCCTCCACGCTGACCGGCGGCACAACGAGCGTGCCCGGGACCTTTGCGTTTAAGACTCCCGCCACGACTCCCAACGCCGGTGTCGCCCAGAATTTCAAGGTGGTCTTCACCCCGACCGATACGGCCAGCTATGAGCTCGTGGAAATCGACGTGCCGGTCACGGTCAACAAGGCCGCCGCCACCGTTACTGTTTCCGATCTGAGCCAGGTTTACAACGGCTCGCCCCGTCCGGTCACCGTCACCACGCTACCCGCCAGCCTGGCCGTCAGCGTGCAGTACAACGGCGGGACCACCGTGCCGACGAATGCAGGGAATTATCCGGTGCAGGTGACGGTCACCGATGCCAACCACACCGGAGCCAAGAGCGAATTACTGACCATCGCAAAGGCCGATCTGCTGCCGAGCTCGTTGCCGACCGCCTCCGCCATTACCTATGGGCAGACGCTGGCGGCAAGCACGCTCAGCGGGGGACAGGCGAAGTTGGGAACGGATGTTGTACCAGGGAGCTTTGCTTTCACCACTCCCACGACAGCCCCGAATGCGGGTACGGCAAGCCAGGGCGTGACGTTCACGCCGACGGACACAACCAACTACAATCCGGCAACCACGACAGTGAGTGTGACGGTAAATACCAAGCCGCTGACGATCACGGGCATCAGCGGCAAGGACAAGGCCTACGATGGCAACCGGACGGCGGACATCAACGGGCTGGCCTCGTTGGCGGGCAAAATGGGTTCCGACGATGTGGCGCTGACGGGAGGGCTGAACTACCAGTTTGACGATCCCAACGTGGGCACCGACAAGGTGATCACCGTCAGCGGGGGATCGCTCTCCGGGGCGACCGCGCCCAACTACAGCCTGAGCTACCCGACCGACCTCAAGGCCAGCATCACCACCCGCAATCTGACGATTGCGGGAATTTCCATTGCCGACAAGGAGTTCGACGGGACCACAACCGCCACGATCAACGGAACGGCCAGCTATGTGGGACTGCAGGGAACCGACAACTTTGCCGTGACCGGGACGCCGACGGCCGCCTTCCTCACGCCGGATGTGGGTAATGCCAAGGCGGTGACGGTCAGCGGATACACCGCCCCCAGTGCCAACTACACGGTCACTCAGCCGAGCGGCCTGACCGCCAACATCACGGCCGCTGCTCTTACGGACAGCGACGGCGACGGATTGACCAATGCCCAGGAAGCCGCTCTTGGCACGGATCCGAACAAGGCGGATACCGATGGGGACGGCTTGAACGACAATGTGGAGACGGGCACAGGTACGTTTGTGGCCGCCCCGGGAGGCTCCCAGCTTCCAGCTACCTTCACGATCGTCACCAACAAGATCACGGATGCTTCGGATGGGGGCACGCTCACCTCGGCCAACGGGGGCTCCATGAGCGGGAAAATCATGAACGGAACGCAGGAGGCCGGAGAATGGTTTCTTTCCGACTTCCGATACACGAGGAAAGCGGTCGGTGGGACGCGCACGCTGACCGGGGCGGTCTTCGCCACCAACACCGCCGGCAATCCCTACCCTCGCGGGGGCGTGGGGATGGACATCAACACGGGCGGCAATGAGCCGGATGGAGTCGTGAAATTTTCCTATCGGGTCCAAGTTGCCATGAAACCCGGGTACCGGGCGGCCCAGATTTTCCTCCTGGGTCGCAACCCCACCACTGCCCGGAACTACGGTCCCGCCGGCACGGCTACCGGCAATGGGGGATCCATCGTCGTTTCCGGATTTCCCGGAACTAACACCGGCATCGTGGGGGATCCGAACGACAATTTGGTGGCGGCAGAAGGAGATACCTTCAGCTCCGGTGCCGACCTTCTGGGTTACAAGGGAGCGGAAAAAACAACGGCCCAGACCACTTGGTATCTACGTGTTCCGGCGTCGGAACCTGTTTCCTACTCCTTGGATTTGACTGGGCAATCCTCGGCGTCCTCGGAAAGCACGGCCTTTTCGGTGCAGGTCTTCCAGGAGGATACCGGCACAAGTCCTCTTCTGGCGGATACCGATAACGATGGATTGGCTGACTCCGAGGAAATTACAATCGGCACGAATCCCAACTTGGCCGATACCGACGGGGACGGGGCCAATGACGGGGCTGAGGTGACGGCAGGAACATTTCCTCTGAGTTATGTGATCGGCAGTAACGGAGCCAACTCTAACAATGCCACGGTTTTTTCCGGCGCCAACGACCTGGTGAAAATTGGCAGCAACGAAGTGACTCTCACCGCCGCCAACAGTTACAGCGGGGGAACCATGATTGCGAACGGCACCCTGGTTCTTAACGGATCCGGCACGGCGGGATCAGGAGAAATCAAGAATCAGGGTGTTTTGAAACTAAATTCCTACACCGCCAATTCCAGTACGCTGACCAATCTGATTTCCGGAACGGGCTCGTTGTGGGCCGTCGTGAACGGAGACAACAAGCTGACCGCGGCCAACAGTTATGGAGGTGTAACCCGGGTGGATTCCAGCAGTTCGGGTTCCCGGGCCAACTTTATCCTGAGCAACCCGACCGGCCCGGCCCTCTACAACGGAACGAATGGACAAATCGTCATTGGGAACTCCGTGTATGTGCAAACGATGGCGAACAATCAACTCGGCACCAATGTGAGTGTCCGCTGGAACGTAACCAATAATGCCAATTATGGATATTTCCTACTGATGGGCCGGGGTCAGACGGTGGGAAATCTGGATCCCGGAACCGATGCGGGCAGGGCGGTGATTGAAAATACGGAAATTGAGACTGGCATCGGGAACGCGATTCTGACGGTTTGGCAGACCGCGGACGTTGTTTTCCCGGGTTATATCCGGGACCACAGCCCCGGCGGTTCAGGCACCTTGGGGCTCGCCAAAAATGGATCCGGCAAGCTGACCCTGACAGGAGCGAACATCAGCTATACGGGGCCGAGTTTGGTCAACGAAGGGGAGATGATTTTGAGCAATGCGACGGCCTACGCGAGTGCCACCACGGTGAAGCTTAGTGGGATTGTGCGTTTAATTGGGTCGGTGGCGGCGGGCGCTTCGATCACCGCGACGAATGGCGGAATCGTCGAGGGATCGGGAGGCATTCCCAATCTGACGATCAGTTCCGATGGCGTGCTGAAAATTCTGAGTCCTTCGACCAACTCCACGGGAGCCTGGAACACCGGCGGCTCGATCACGTTCTCAGCCGGGTCGAAGATCGATGCCGGGAGTCTGACCGCCGACAAGCCTTACTACTTGATCAAGGGCAGTTCCGTCAGCGGAACGCCCACTTTGCAGGGCGCGACAGGGTTCGCCGTACAAAATACCAATAATTCCGTAGTGTTGGTTCCTAATCTGGACACCGATGGGGACGGCCTGACGGATTATGAAGAAGGGCAACTGGGAACGAATCCGGGCTTAGCCGATACGGACGGGGACGGGATCAGCGATAGTGCGGAGGTAGCCGCCGGCACGAGTCCGCTGCTGGCCGATACCGACGGGGACGGCTCAAGCGATGCAGCGGAGGTGGCCGCGGGCACAAATCCCAATAAAGCCGACACCGATGAAGACGGGTTGAGCGATACGCAAGAGGGGGCCTTGGGATCCAGCCCGGCAAACGGCTTGAGCCTGCCGAAAACCAAATTGGTCTACTGGGGGCCGGCAAGCGGGGTAGCCGCCGCGAGTTTCCCCGCAAATCTTCCCAGCGACATTGTCAAAGTTTCGGCGGGGGAGAACTTCGCTCTGGCCCTTTCCTCGGCTGGATGCGTCTACGCTTGGGGCGCCAATGAATCCGGCCAGACGAACGTTCCGGCCGCAGCCCTGAGCGGCGTGGTGGACATCCTGGCCTCCGGCGGGGCGGGGAACGGGGGAGGATTTGCCTACGCCCGAAAAGCGGATGGCAGCGTGGTGGGATGGGGAAGTTCGGCCAGCATCGGCAGTCTGCCCGGAAACATCGTCAAAATGGCGGGTTGGGGAAATCAGGGGCTGCTGTTGGACTCCGCCGGTCGCGCGTACCAGAGAGGGCCCGACAATCTTGGCACCGCCAACGTCAACACGGACTCCAACTGGCAGAGCGGGGTGACGGACATCGGCGCAGCCCGTTACAACCATATTGCCGTAAAGGCGGGAGCCGCCCGGGTGGTTGGCATTGTTAACCACAACTCGCTGGTCGTGCCCGCGGAAGCCCAGGCCAATGTGCAGTCGGTCATCGCCCACGGAGGCAGTACTCAGACGGCGATTCTCTCGAACAACCAAGTTGTCATGTGGGGCAAGGCGGACAGCGAACAAATTTCCGGCCTGCGAACCATTGTCCAGGCAGGCAGCCTGTCTGGCGTCACCGTGACGCGAACCACCAGCGGGACAGCCGATCCGGAAGTTTTTCCCCACGCAAAGTTATTGGAGCGGCCTGATCGACAAGGACGGCAAGGTTTGGGCCTGGGGGAAGGAAGCGAATGGGCGCCCTTCAGCTGCGGTGCCGGCGGCCATGGCGGCGAATGTGCTCCAGGCTGCGGGCGGGGGTAATTTCGTGTTGGCGCTGGTGCTTGATCAGGACGGCGACGGGCTGGCCGACAACGTGGAGACCGATACGGGCACCTACGTCTCCGCCGACAACACCGGCACAGATCCGGCCGCGGCCGATACGGACGGAGACGGGTTGAATGACGGGGTGGAGACGAAAACCGGCACCTATGTCTCCGCGACCAACACCGGCACTGATCCGCTCAAGGCCGACACGGACGGGGACGGAACCAATGACGGGGCGGAAGTGGCGGCAGGCAAGGATCCCAACGTGGCGCCACGCACAGAAATCCGGTTGGCGGCCATCTCTACCGGCTACTTTGTCTCCAACAAGCAAAGCAACGACTCTTCGGAGAATGTGGACTTTAGTTCTTCCACCGGATCCATGGGGGTCGGGAGTCAGAGAAGTGCCAACGGGGATGGCAGTAATCAACGCGCGGGGGTGGGTTTCGTCACCTTCCAGCTTTCGGATCTTTTTCTCAAAGCCCTCGGTAAGGCCGGGGCCAAGTTCCTGGTGGAGCTCAAGGTGGACGGAATCGGCTCCGGCAGAGGGGGAATCCCCTACACGGATGGCTTGGATCTGCGGTTTTACGGTGTGCGCGACAATGGTCTCGGTGCCCGGGCCTACTACGATTCCGCGGCCACCGGTGCAGATCAGGCGGACATTGTCGCCACCACCGCCTCGCCCGGGGTGAAGAAGGTGGAGTTAACCCAGGCCCAAGCCCTTTCCCAGATCGGTGCGGCCGTGGCAGGCAAATACGTCGGCTTTGGATTTCTCAACAGCGCGGGGGTGAACCTTTCCGTGTCGGTGGGTAACTCCTTTGCGGAGACCTACTCGTTCAATCTGAGTGCGGTTCCGGCCGACTCCGCCCTAGTGGTAAGCCTGCCGGATTCAGACCTTGACGGCCTCGCAGACGCCTTTGAGACCAACACCGGCACCTATGTCTCCGCCGACAACACCGGTACCGATCCGGCGAGGGCCGATACCGACAGTGACGGGGTAAATGACGGTTCGGAGGTGGCAGCGGGAACCAATCCGCTGGTGGCTGACAGCGATGGAGACGGACTCAACGACGGGCAAGAGGCTACTCTCGGCACGAATCCGCTTTTGACGGATACCGACGGGGACGGCGTGAACGACAAACTGGAGGTTGATTTCGGCACCAGTCCAACAGTGGCCAACGTCTTCAACCGGCTGATCAACGGAAGTTTTGAGGATGGAGCGGTGAAACCAAGCCCTGCCATTCAGGTTGTCATTGTTCCCCAAGACAGTGTTCCGGGTTGGAAAACCACGGCCGTGAACACCACCAATGCGGCCGACCAATTTAAGATCGAGCTTTGGTACAGCGGCTTCCAGCCGGGTGGTAGCGGCGGCTCGACCGGTGGGGATGGTAGCACCTTGGCCGAGCTCAATTATGTTGCTTCGGAGACCTTGTATCAGGATGTGGTCATGACCGTGGATACGGCCGTCAGTTACTCGTTCCTCCACCGGGGGCGTAGCGACACGGAGACGATAGAGTTCAAAATCGATCGGCTGGTGGCCGGACCGGGCAGCGCCGTCGAGGCGAACTTTTTCACCCGCACCGTTAGCACCGGGAACGCTGCCTGGGTTCGCTACCGGGGTACCCCGCCGGGAACCGTCCAGGCCGGGAAAACCTATCGTTTCTCCTACCGATCGGTCATTCCCGCCACTGGGGGGGGTGGAAACCTGTTGGACGGGGCCTCGTTTGAAATCGACCAGGATGCCGACGGGCTGACGGACTCGTTGGAAACCAACACCGGCACTTATGTCTCTGCGACCAACACCGGCACAAATCCGCTGGATGACGATTCCGACAACGACGGCCTTAAGGACGGGGAGGAAGTATTTGTGCACGGGACGAATCCGCTTTTGGCGGATACGGATGGCGACGGACTGAATGACAACGTGGAGACGAAGACCGGAACTTATGTCTCCGGCACCGACACCGGCACGGATCCGCTCAAGGCCGATACCGATGGGGACGGGTTGAATGATAAAGTGGAGACGAAGACAGGCACCTTTGTCTCTGGAACCAACACTGGCACGGATCCGATTTTGGCGGACACCGATGGAGATGGGGTTAGCGATGGGGTGGAAATCGCCGATGGCACCAACCCGAACAACGTTTTCAACTTTAAGACGACCACCAATTTCAGTTACACCGGCGGCTTCCAATCATTCACGGTGCCGGAGGGAGTTTCCCGGATCAGCTTCACTCTCTTGGGGGCGGACGGGGCCAATTTCCAAAACGGCTATTTTGTTTTTGGAGGGCAGGGCGGAACCGTGACAGGTACTTTGACTGTGAATCCGGGGCAAATCCTCCGGCTAGGCGTGGGCGGAGGCGGGATCGGGAATCTCGGCGGTTGGAACGGGGGCGGTAGCGATCCATTCAACCGCGGAGGTGGTGGCGGTGGTGCGACGGATATTTTCCTAGGCACTACCGACTGGACCAAC
>JBEANM010000056.1:0-8927 GCA_041165425.1 Verrucomicrobiota bacterium | reverse complement strand
TCTCCAGCTGTGGACGATGGCCGCTACCTCAACAACGGGTGGATGCAGGAGTGGCCGGACCCGATGACCAAGCTCACCTGGGAAAATGCGATCCTGATCTCCAAAAAGACCGCCGAAGCCATTGGCCTGCGAAATGAGATCGTTAAAGGCATCCTCGTCGCGGATGTGGTCCGTGCCACCTTGGCCGGCCAGACCGTGGAGGCCCCCGTGCTGATCGCCCCCGGACACGTGGACTTTGCGGTTAGCCTCCCCTTGGGTTATGGCCAGGAGGAGCTAGGCCCCGTGGCCAAGGGCTCCGGGTTCAACGCCTATCGCCTACGCCGCTCGGATGCCGATTATCTTGCATCTGGACTAAGACTGGAAAAAACCGGGCGGACCCACCAGCTCGCCATTACCCAGGAACACCAAGTGATGGAAGGGCGGGATCTCGTGCGTGAGGCGACCGTGGCCGAATTCAGCCAGGATCCGGGCTGGCCCAAAAAGGTCGGCATGGACAGCCACATCCCCCCGAATCAGAACTTCTACAATTCACCGCCACTTACCGGAGAACATCAGTGGGCCATGGTGGTGGATCTCTCCACCTGTACGGGTTGCAACGCCTGCGTCACCGCCTGCACGGCGGAAAACAACATCCCGATCGTCGGCAAGGATCAGGTAATGAAGGGCCGCGAGATGCACTGGATCCGCGTCGATCGCTACTTCACCGGCGAGCCCGAAGAGCCCGAAGCCGTCGCTCAACCTGTTGCCTGCATGCAGTGCGAGAACGCACCTTGCGAAACGGTCTGCCCCGTGAACGCCACGGTCCACAATGAGGAAGGCCTCAACGTGATGGCCTACAACCGCTGCATCGGCACGCGCTACTGCGCCAATAACTGCCCGTACAAGGTCCGCCGCTTCAACTTCTTTGATTACAACCAGCGCGCCCTCGACAAGCTATACCTCGGCCCGATCGCCCCAAAAGGCACCGAGGAGACCATCAAGCTCCAGAAAAACCCGAACGTCACCGTCCGGATGCGTGGCGTCATGGAGAAATGCACGTTTTGTGTCCAGCGCATCGAGGAAGCGAAGATTTCCGCCCGAGTGAAGGCCCGCGACTCCAAGGACATCCGGATCCCCTCCGGCTCCCTCCAGACTGCCTGCCAGCAGGCTTGTCCGGCCGATGCGATTGTTTTTGGTGATCTCAAGAACGAGAAGGATGAAGTGGGCCAGCTCCGCAACCTGCCGCAGAACTATTCTCTTTTGGAATACCTGAACGTCCGCCCTCGGCTCACGTATCTCGGGCGGGTGCGCAACCCCAACCCCGCCATGCCCGGCGCCCGGGCCAGGTATATTCCGTCCCATGGTCACGGGGATTCGCATGGCCATGAGAATGGCGACAGCAAATCCAAGGGAGGCCATTAATGCGCGCTGATAACCCCGCCTCCCAGGCCGCTTTTTCCAAGGCTTCCGAGTATTTGGACCGGAAGCCCCTGGTCGGAAGTCGTCGCTCCTTGGCGTGGATCACGGATCACGTCTGCCGGATTGTGGAGCAGCCCGCTCCGCTTTGGTGGTGGATTGCCACGATCGCCTGTGGTGCCGTCGCTGCCTTGACTCCGGCCATGCTGACCTACCTGGTGGCCACCGGGGTGGGGGTTTGGGGTCTTAACGCCCCCGTGGCCTGGGCTTGGGATATCACCAACTTCGTTTTCTGGATCGGCATCGGCCACGCTGGGACCTTAATTTCCGCCATTCTGTTTTTGACGCGCCAGAAGTGGCGCACCTCCATCAACCGCTCGGCCGAGGCCATGACCATCTTTGCGGTAATCTGCGCCGGTATTTTCCCCGCCTTCCACGTCGGGCGAATCTGGTTTGCCTGGTGGCTCTTCCCGATCCCGAATGCCAATGCCATTTGGCAAAACTTTCGCAGTCCTCTTCTCTGGGACGTATTTGCGGTCTCCACCTACTTCACGGTCTCTCTCCTCTTTTGGTATTTAGGGTTGATCCCCGACCTGGCTTCTCTCCGTGATCGTGCCACCACACGGCTGCGCCAAATGGTTTATGGACTACTTTCCCTGGGTTGGCGTGGCTCCAACCGGCAGTGGACCCATTACGAGAAGGCGTATCTGATTCTTGCCGGCATCTCAACGCCCCTCGTGCTTTCCGTGCACAGCGTTGTTTCCTTTGACTTTGCCACCTCCATTATCCCCGGTTGGCACACCACGATCTTTCCTCCTTACTTTGTCGCCGGGGCCATCTTCGGCGGTTTCGCCATGGTGCTCACCTTGCTGATTCCGTTCCGCGAGCTGTACGGACTGCACGATCTCGTTACGGATAAGCATATCGACAACATGTGCAAGATCACCCTGCTGACCGGTTCCCTCGTCGGGTACGCCTACGCCATGGAGTTCTTTATCGCCTGGTACAGCGGGAACCCCTTTGAGATGTACGCCTTTATCAACCGCGCCACCGGCCCTTACTGGTGGGCTTACTGGTCCATGATCACCTGCAACGTCGTGGCCCCCCAACTCTTTTGGTTCAAGTACTGCCGCCAAAACCCCTGGGTCGTACTCGCCATTGTAATGTTTCCCAATACCGGGATGTGGTTTGAGCGATTTGTCATTATCGTCACTTCGATCCACCGGGACTTTCTCCCTTCTTCCTGGGGTTACTTCTCGCCCACCTGGGTTGATATTACCCTCTTCATCGGAACGATCGGCCTTTTCCTTTTCCTGTTCCTTCTTTTCGTCCGTTTCCTGCCCATGATCACTATGTTTGAGGTGAAAAACGTCACCCCCGAGGCCGACCCACATCATCATGGGGAACACGATTTACCTGGCCATGCTTCTCACCCCGCCCACGCCAAGGCTCACGCATGAACCCGAGCGAATCCCATCTCCATGGACTCGGGGCGGAGTTTTCCTCCGCTTCCGCGCTGATGCAGGCCGCCGAAAAAGTCCGCGATGCCGGCTTCCGTAAGTGGGATGTTTACTCCCCCTTCCCCATTCACGGGATGGACGCCGCCATGGGCTTCCAACGCTCCCGTGTTTCCCTTTTTTCGCTAATCGGAGGAATCACCGGCCTAACGACCGCCTTCACCCTGATTTACTACACTTCGGCCCTAAACTACCCCCTCATCACGCAGGGAAAACCCTACTTCTCGCTGGAAGCCTCCATGCCGATCTTCTTTGAGCTGACCGTGCTACTGACCGCCTTTGGCACCATCATCGGGCTTCTCCTGCTCACCCTCATGCCCCGGTTGCACCACCCGGTTTTTAATTGGGACCGCTTTAAACGAGTCAGCGATGACGGTTTTTTTGTCGTCCTAGAGGCAGCCGACCCCCGGTTTGAAAAAGGGGCTTCCCGCCGTTTCCTGGAGGAGTTGGGCGGCAGCCACATCACGGAGATTTATCAGGATCCCGAACCCGCCCCTCATCCCGCCCGGCCGGAATCAAAGAGCCACGCATGAAGGGATTCATCCGCACTTTTTTGGCTCTATTTGGAGCCGCAGGACTGACCGTGCTGGCCATCGCCGGCTTCCGCGGGGATTTCACCCAACGCACCCCGATCGAAATTTTTCCTGATATGGATCATCAGCCTAAGTACAAATCACAGACCCCTTCACCTCTTTTTGCGGAAGGTCGCGTGGATCGCGTCCCCCCTTATGGCACGATCCCCTTCCATGTTTCCACGGATCAGCCGTATCTAATCACCGGTAAAATGGGAACCATGTGGGGTACGGGGATTCCTGTGACGGTAGATAAGAAGCTGCTCGCTCGTGGCAAGGAGCGTTACGAAATTAACTGTCAGGTGTGCCACGGGGCCCTGGGCGCTGGCAATGGCGTCACCACGCAATACGGGCTGGTCGGCGTGGCCAGCATCCATTTGGACAAATATCGGAGCATGGCCGACGGGGAAATTTTTAACACCATCACCCATGGCAAAGGCCAGATGGGGCCATACCACCACATTGAGGTCGAGGACCGCTGGGCCATTATCGCCTACCTCCGCGCCCTGCAGTTTTCCCAAAACGCCCCGGCGGATCTGCTTCCTCCGGACTTCGCTAAGGCAGGTAGCCCATGAGCACTCCCCGCGGACCCCTTCCCCCAGCCGAAAAGCTGCGCCTGGAGAAGCTGGGCGTGCTGCCTGTTCTTTTCCCGATTCTGGGCATAGTCGGCTTGGCCTCGGCCTTTATTTGGGGTTGGGCCACGAACCACGCGCAGCTGGCCTTTTCCTATCTCTTCGCTTTCGCCGTGGGCTTCACCATCTGTTCCGGAGCCCTTTTCTGGACCCTCCTCCACCACGCGCTCGACGCGGACTGGTCAGTTCTCATGCGCCGGATCCTGGAAACCGTGGCCTGCTGTTTCCCTGTGCTTGCCCTGCTTTCCCTGCCGATGCTTTTTCTCTTCCCCAAAGAGCTTTGGTACTGGATGACCAAAGCTCCCGGTTATGACGCGCTGCTCGACTGGAAGCGCCCCTTCCTGAACGAGCCGTTCTTTTATATCCGTTGTGCCTTCTACTTTGTCTTCTTTTGCGCTGCCGCTCTCCTGTATCGCCGCTGGTCCATGCGACAGGACGAAGACGGGGATCCCCGCCTGACTCTTCGCTCTCGTCATGTGGCCTACGGATTCATCCCGCTTTTTGTCCTTTGCTTCACCTTTGCTGGTTTCGATTGGCTCATGGCTCTCGACTTTCATTGGTACTCCACCATGTGGGGCGTCTACCTTTTCGCTGGGGCCGCTCAGTCTTCCATGGCCCTCCTGATCCTCATCACCAATGGTCTCGCCCGAACCGGCCACCTCCGCGGCCTATTCACGGTCGAGCATAACCACATCATGGGCATGCTCCTTTTCGCCTTTACTGTTTTCTGGGGTTACATTTCCTTCAGCCAATATTTTCTCCAGTGGTACGCCAACATTCCGGAGGAGACCTGGTACTTCGTCTATCGCAACACCGGTACATGGCTTTACTACTCCATCTTTCTCGTTGTGGGCCACTTTTTCGTGCCCTTTATCCTGCTCTTAACTCAGCCCGCCAAGCGTACCCCTTGGCGTATCTGCACCGCCTCCGCCTGGGTGCTTCTCATGCACTGTGTGGACCTTTACTGGATTATTATGCCGAACCTGCAACTCCAAGAAGCCCGCCAGGCTGGACTCAAGGCTGCCACCACTGGCTTTCATCCGCACCCGATCGACTTGCTGGCCCTGATCGGCGTTCTGGGCATCTTGGCCCACACCTTCCTTTGGCTCTTCTCTCGCGGGTCCATCTTTCCTCCGAGGGACCCTCGGTTGCGCGAGAGCCTCGGAGTCACCAACTGGTCATGAGTGATAATCCTCATTCCCTTTCCGAGCGACGTCATCCGTACCTGGCGGGCCTCTGGCTGGCCGCCGGCTTTCTCGGTCTGGCCAGTCTGGCATTCCTTCTCCGCCCCGCCGGTGTCACACCTGACACGATTACAGAAAAGGCCGCCATGGAGCGCTGGGATAAGCTCCAGAAACTCAGAGCCGAACAAGCAAAGGATGCTTCCTCCTACGGTTGGATGGACAAAGACAAAGGCATAGCCCGGATTCCCGTCGAAAAGGCGATGGAGATCATTACGCCACGCCTCCGCGCGCAGGACCCTAAACCCGCCTATCCCATCACTACCATCGCGCCTTCAGCCATCACAGCCGCAGCTTTTCCTCTTTATCCCGAGGTCCCGATCGATTCAGGCGCCATGGCCGCAGCGCAAGCTGCCGATGGCGGCCCGGCTAGCTCCGCCCTTCCCGCGGCGTCAGTCGCTCGCCCCAAGACAACGGCAACAACGTTAACTAATCAGGTAAAGAAATGAGTCGTGCCTCCACCCCGCAAGGTTCCGCCGCCGCTTTGGTGTTGATTGTCGGTTCCCTTCTTTGGTCCCTCCTGGGCGCGGGTCTCCAACTCTTGGCGAATGCCCAGCTCCTGGTTCCTCTATTGGACCGCCTGATCGCGGCACCTTGGTTTGGTTATGGCCGACTGGTCCCGGCCTCGCAGTTTCTTCTTTCATTTGGGTGGCTTGGCTCCGGTCTCCTAGGCGTGCTCCTAATTCTCGCCCCCCGTTTTTCCGGAATCGCGTTCCGCTATGGCCGCCTCCTGTTTGGCGGAGCCCTCCTTTGGCAGCTTTCGATTCTGGGAGGGTTCACCCAAATCCTGCTCGAAGGTTCTTCAGGTCTGATGGGTCTTCCCCAACCCCGCTTTGTTTCTATTTTGCTGCTCATTTCCTTCTTAATTCTCGGAACCGGACTGACCCGTGGGCTTGGTCGTAGCTGGAAAAGCGGTCCTCTCCTTCCTCGTCTTTATCTTTTGTTGGGGCTACTCGCCTTCCCGCTGGGCTTGGGAAGCGCGGAAATCCTCCTGCGCGGCACCTCGGCCCCTGGCTCTGTCCAGATTATCACCCAAATTCTCTGGCACTCCTTTGCCAATCACCTTTGGCTCGCCCCCCTTGGCCTGGTCCTGATTTTCCAACTCCTCCCCACCCTGACGGGTCGGGCCGTCAGTAGCCTTAACCTCGGACTCCTGGGCTGGGTAGCGACATGCCTCCTTGGCGGGTGGTGGTGAGCGCCATCCTGATGGGCGTAGTAGCCCTGGGAAATGGCCTCTTGGTACAAAATCTGGCCGAAGGCCGCTGGGAAGAAGTACGTCGCAATGTGGCCCTTCGCTTCGTGGCGGTCGGGGCTTGGTCTTACGCCTCCGCCTATCTCCTGCTGGCCTTCTTGGCCTTACCTTGGATCCGCCCGGTCATGTCTTTCACGATGGCTTGGCCGGCCTTCTTCGAAATCTTCAATTTCCTTTTCTTGGGCTGTGTTCTGGCTGGAGCCATTTACGCCCTGTTGCCGGTTTCACGGGAAATGGGCTGGCCCAACAGCTCCGCTCTTACGTGGCATTTCTGGTGCACCACCCTCGGCGCAACGACCACGGCATCTTGCCTGCTCCTGGCTGGCTCCTTCCAGGGCTTGGCTCTGAGCGACTCCGGCGTTCCCATCTCCACCCTCGCCAGTTACCTCCGCCCCTTCCTGTTCGTGGTGATCTTTTCCCAAGCGGCCTGGCTGATCGGTCAGGTGGCTTTTTCCGCCGTTCTTTTCTCCAGCCTTCTCCGCCTGTTTCCAGCTGCGGCCCCCATGGCTGTTTTCCGCAATCCCACCGTCATCCGCCCAGCCAGTATGGGACATTTACACGGTTAATCTATGAAGCCCACCCGCGCACTCTCCATCGTTCTCGGTGCCCTCCTGCTCACTTGGTTCGGCCAAGCCGCCGTCGGTTTTTGGCAGGTCGGCCGACTGGAGCCCGTTCTCAACGAGGAAACCAACCTGACCATGCCCCCCGTCCCCTCTGGCTTGGCCCACACGGGTGCGCGAATCTTTGCGGCTGAAGGCTGCCTGGAGTGTCACTCCCTTTCGGTGCGTGGTCCCACGGGTTCCGCTGACCTAACCCGCGGATGGGGCCAACGCCGCACCGTCCCCCGGGACTATCTTTTCCGGGAACCGGCCATGGTTGGCGTTTCCCGAATTGGCCCCGATTTGGCCAACATAGGCGCCCGGATCCCTGAAGCCGACAAGCTCATGCAGCATCTTTACGATCCCCGGCTACTGAAAAAGACATCCACCTGCCCGTCCCATCCATGGCTTTTCACCCAAAAGCCGGCTGGACCCCAGGCCGAAACCGACGCCCTGAAAATCTCCGAGAGCGACTGGCACCAACTAATTCCTAGCTACCAGGCGAAGGCCTTGGTGGCCTATCTCCAGTCCCTGAATGCCAACTACGCCCTCCCGGAGGCACCCCTCAAATGACCCCGCAAGACTCCTCACACCTTCCGCAAGCCCCGTCCGAGCGTCACGCCCCGATCCCGGGTTGGTTAACAGGTATTGGGCTCATCCTCGCTTTTTGGGCGGGTGGTTATCTCTTTTTGTATAGTGGCGGGTTTCGCGGGGATGTTTACGATCCCGGCCAAATTACCTGGGGCCCGGTCAGCACGGGGCCGGTTGCCCCCCCCGATCCTAAGGTCATCGGCAAGCGGCTCTACACGGCCAACTGCGCGCAATGCCACCAAGCGAACGGCCTAGGACAAGCCGGGGTGTATCCCCCGATAGCCGGAGCCGATTGGGTCACCGGATCGAAGCACCGACTTATCTCGATTCTGCATCATGGCTTGGCCGGACCGGTGACAGTCAAAGGCAACCTTTACAACAACAACATGCCGGCCTGGGGCGATGGCGCCCCTGTTCCTCTCAAGGACGAGCAAATCTCTGCCATCCTGACCTACATCCGTAGCGAGTGGGGCAATCAAGCCGACCCAGTGACCACCGAGGAAGTGGCGCTCATCCGCAGTTTAACCAAAAGCCGTAAGCAACCATGGTCCGAAAAAGAACTTCTCGCTCTTCCGTCCGAAATGCCCCCGGCTCCAGCGGTAAAGTGATTTTTTGTGGGCCCCCGCTCGGCCGGGGCCTCAGAGGCAGTGCAATCCGCCCTTCCTGAGTTAGGGCCTTCAAACGATCCGCTTTCTCAAACTTTTACCTCAAACTAAACGAGAAGCTCCCGATTGCTCCTTTCTACTTTCCCCCAATTATTGGGTCGGCCGAACTAGTTTCTGGAATTCCGGCTCCCCTTGGATCTGTTGAAACATTGGTTCACTAGCGATCCTTTCCCGCATAGGTAGGCCCCCGTATTTCACAGACTCACCCAACATCCGGTAAAATTCGACCCGGTTTCCGGTCAGCATGACAAACTTGGCGATGCCGTACTTCACCTCGGGATCCTCCGGCGTGACCCTTTCCAGCTTGCGGCCGTATTCCAGCGCCTGGGGAATGCGGTTTTGTAGGGCAAAGTAGTTGACCGCCTCCCTGAGGATCTCTGCGTTCGTTGAAAAAGTGGTGGCCGCCTCGCCGAGCAAGCGATCGGCGGCGGGAATATTCCCCTCCTCGGAATATTTACCAAGG
>JBEANM010000055.1:0-8224 GCA_041165425.1 Verrucomicrobiota bacterium | reverse complement strand
ACCCGGTTGTTGAGACCAAGTTCGTACACGGCCGGCGGGCGATTTCGGCGGGGGGGAAGGGGCACAATGTGGCCCGGCAACTACGAGCATGGGGGGTGCCGGCATTTTCTTTGGTACCGAAGGCAGGAACAGAATGGTTAAAAGCCGCAAAGAAGGATGGGTCGCCGATTCGGGAAATTCCCATGCACTCTTCTGCCCGGACAGGTTGGGCTTTCTTGGAACAGGCGGGAAAGCGACTGGATTTCTTTACCGAAGATCCCCGGTGGAAAAGAGCCGACTGGAGCCAATGCGGTAAATTTCTGCGTCGGGTTGTCCGGCCCGGGGACTGGCTGGTCGTGGCCGGAAGTGTACCGACGGGGGCCCGGGCGGGTTGGTGGAATTCTCTTTTTCTTGGGTTGAAGCAGCGGGGTGTACGGATTCTAGTCGATGGCAAAGGACAACTTTTGCGGGAGGGCCTGCAGGCAGGGGTAGAGTGGGCCAAAGCGAATCTGGCCGAGTTGGAGGAGACAATGAGTCGAAAGGGGATGGGCCGGTGTCTTGCGGGTATGCGGATCCTCTCGCGGGGACGGTGCTGTCTTTTGATCACTTTGGGACCGCGTGGCCTAGTCGTGGAGGCGGGGAGAATTAAAATGGCGGTTCCCGCGCCTAAGGTCCGATTGTGGGACGCCACGGGTTCAGGGGATGTGGTAACGGCCGCCCTGATTCATGGGATCCGTAGCGGTTGGGAGATTGGGAAGATCGCCGGTTTTGCCGTTTGGGCGGGATCGGAAAATGCCGCGCGGCGGGACGGAGTGGTGAAGAGGTTGAAGGAGCGAGGGGTTCTTGCCTAGGGTGGCTCTATGGGACGCCAATGGCTGCATGCGAAACGGGAGGTGGCTTCGCTCAAAAAGTCGAAGACGACGAGCAAATTTGTCCGTGAGATTACTCTAGCCGCCCGGCAAGGGGCCGATCCGGCCCTGAATGCACGTCTCGCCACGGCCCTAGAGCGGGCGAAACGGGAAAGTGTGGCCAAGGACGTGATCCAGCGGGCGATTGAAAAAGGGTCGGGGGCCGGAGCCGGCAAGGATTCACTCGAACATATGGTGTTTGAGGGTTACGCCCCCCATAAGGTGCCGGTGATCGCGGAGGTCTATACGGACAACCATAACCGGACGGCACCGGAGATCCGGGTCCTCTTCAAGGCGGGATCGCTGGGGTCCTCAGGAAGTAACCGGTTCCTTTTTGACCAAGTGGGCATTGTGGAGCTGAGCCCCGAGCAAAATGACGACATTCCGGAGGGAACCTGCGGTGCGAGATTTCTGACGGAACGCTCCGCCGTGCATAGCGTGACCGACTGGCTCAAGAAGAACGATTGGACGGTGGTCACCAGCGAGCTCGGCTACGTACCCAAAAATTATCCCGACCTGAAAGATGAGCAGCGCGCGGAGGTCGGCGCCTTCTTGCAATCTTTGGAAGATCACGACGACGTCCACCGGGTCTGGGCCGCCGTCCGCTAATCGTGCGACGCGACGGCCGGGCCGTGGCCAAGGGGAATTTGCCCGCCAAAAACTGTCTTCATTGCGGCAGACCCTTTTCCTGGAGAAAGAAATGGGAGCGAGACTGGAAAAATGTGAAGTATTGTAGCGACGCCTGCCGGCGGGGGGTTACTCCCCCAAGACAAGATCCCGCTCTGCGGGGCTGACCTCTTTCCAGGCTCCCGGGGCGAGAGTGCCCAGCTCGAGGCCCCCGATTTTTACCCGGATCAGGCGCAGGGTGGGGTGCCCCACGGCTGCGGTCATCTTCCGGACCTGGCGGTTTTTTCCCTCGGTGAGTTCCAAGCCGATCCAGCAGTCGGGCACATTTTTTCGGTAACGGATGGGAGGATCTTTTGGCGGAAGGGCGGGCTGGGGGTCCAAAAGCCAGGCCCGACAAGGAAGGGTTTCGCGTTCTTCGATGCGCAGTCCTTGGGAAAGCTTTTCCAGGGCATCGGGTGATGGGATTCTTTCGACTTGGGCCCAGTAGGTCCGGGTGTGGCCTTGTTCCGGGTCCAGTAGTCGGCTGTTCAGGCCGGGCTCATCGCTGAGGAGAAGAAGTCCTTCGGAGTCCGCATCCAACCGGCCGAGGGGATAGACGTTTTTGGGAAAGCCAAACTCGGCGAGGGTACGGTGCGGGGACCCATCCGGGGTGAATTGGGAAAGAACCCCGTAGGGTTTGTGAAAGGCCAGGAGCACAGCGGAAAGTTATCTTCCGGGGGTTGCCCGGCCAAGGGAACTCCTCCAAAATCCTCTCATGGAAATTAACCTCATTAGTCCGGTGCAAGCCGAAGGGCGGCGTGCCAAAGGCGAAGCCCTGGCCTTGATCGATGTTCGTTCTCCTGCGGAGTATGGGTCGGTGCATGCGACGGGGGCCCGCCTTTATCCCTTGGATGATCTGCAGCCGAAAAAAATCGCGGCGGAGCTGGGAATTTCCGCCCAGACACCGGCGGTGCTTCTTTGTGCCGGGGGAAACCGCGCCCGGAAGGCGGCAGAAAAGTTTCATGCGGAAGGAATCCCGCACTGTCTGGTGGTGGAGGGAGGGACGAAGGCATGGGAGGCTGCCGGTCTTCCCGTGGTGCGGGGCCAGGGGATGATCTCCATCGAGCGGCAGGTCCGGATTGGCGCGGGTACCATGGTTCTGCTGGGAGTGCTGCTGGGGTCCTGGGTGGACCCGCTCTGGTTTCTGCTCAGCGGATTTGTTGGGGCAGGGCTGATCTTCGCCGGGATCACGGATTGGTGCGGGATGGGGTTGCTGCTTGCCAAGATGCCTTGGAATCAAGCCAAGACCGTTGCCTGCAAGCTGAAGAAGTAAGCCCTAAGACTGGGCTTTCAGAAACCTTTCCGCCTCGGCGCGGATGCGGCTTTTCTCCGCCGCCGTTTTCTTCTCCCACATGGCCACCATCATGCCGATCCGCGGATTGGAACGGAATTTGGAAGCGTGCTGACCGTAAAAGTTCCAATAGAGGGAATGGAAGGGGCAGGCGTCGGGCCCGTCTTTTTTCTTGGGATCAAACGGGCAAGACGCGCAGTGATTCCCCATTTTTTCCTGATAGGCCGCCCCGGCGGCGTAGGGCTTGGTGGCAAACCAACCGCCGTCGGCAAACAGGATCATGCCTAGAACATTGGGCACCATGACCCAGTCGTAGGCATCGAGATACATTTCAGAATACCAGCGCAGCACCGCGGACGGCTCATAACCGCCCAGGAGGAAGTAGTTTCCCAAAACCATGAGGCGCTGGATGTGGTGGTTGTAGGCGCGGTCGACGGCTCCCCGGACCGCTTCCGACAGACACCGCATCTCGGTGTTTCCGTCATAGGCCCATCGGGGCAGGGGCCGGGCCGCACCGAGAAAGTTCACCTTCCGGTATTCCGGCATCTTCAGCCAGTAGAGTCCGTGGATAAACTCGCGCCAGCCGAGGATTTGGCGGATGAACCCTTCGACCGAATTGAGGGGGGCCTTGCCCTCACGATAAGCTTTTTCCGCGGCCTGGATGCATTCCGCGGGCGTGAGCAACCCAAGGTTGAGGAAGGGGGATAGGACGGAGTGAAAAAGCACCGCCTCGCCCTCGACCATGGTGTCCTCCCACGGGCCAAAAGCACCCAGCCTTTGCCGGATGAAAGACTTGAGCCATTCCCGGGCTCCTTCGCGGGTGGCGGGAATCCAGAGATCGGCCGCCTTGCCGGGGTGGTCGGGGAAAAGTTTGGCCACGGTGGCGGCGACCTCATGGATCACCGGATCCTTGGTCGGTGGGGGTAAGGGCGGGATTTTGGGTTTTTCTCGGGCAAACTCCCGGAATGTGCGGCGGTTCTGGTCGTCGAGGTTCCAGTCGCCCCCCTCCGGTTCTCCTTGGGGCGTCATGAGAATGTTTCGTTCTGCCCGGAGTCGTCGGTAATGGGCCTCCATCAGTAGGTGTTTTTTCCCCTTGGCCCAATGAGCGAACTCGTCGCGTGGGACAAGGAACTGGGTCGAGCGGTGGGTTTGAATGGGAACGCCCAGCTTCTTGGCAAGACCGGGCAGGGAGTGCTGGGTGTCATACTCGTTCGGATCGAGCAGGTGAATCTCCCTGATCTTATGTTGCTGGATCCATTGCCGGAGAATCTCCCCGTAGCCCTCCGTCCGGGGCCCGTCCGTCAGGCGGCGGTAAAGAACGCGGTACCCGGCCTTTTGCAGAGCGGCGGCGTGATGACGCATGGCGGCATAAAGCAGGGTGAGCTTTTGCTGATGGTAGCGGAGGTGCTCCGACCGTGGGGCGGATTCGATCAGGCCTACCGTGAGATCCTTCGCGGGCGAGGAAAGTAAAGGGTGATCCGACAAAAGTTGGTCACCGAGAATCCAGATCAGACGCACGGGATCACCTTAAAACACCCGCTGAACTGCGAAAGCAAGGAATGGCTTGTTTCGCAGAAAGGCGGGGAAAGAATGGCTCTATGCTGACATTTGTGGAGGAGATCGTCCTCTTGGCCCTGGACGACAAGAAGGGAAAGTTTGTTGACCTGCCTCCCTTGGCGCTGGATCAGGCGCTGGCGGGGGCGGCCTTGTTGGAGTTGGCTTTTCAAAATCGGATTGATACCGATTTGACCCACCTGACGCTGGTGAGTGACAAGGCCACCGGAGATCGGATGCTGGATCCGATCCTGAAGGAGATTGTGGCCGCCAAGGACAAAAAGGATGCGAAGTACTGGGTAGGCGTCATTTCCGCGGACGGGGAAAAGATCCGGGATGCAGCTCTGGCGAAGCTGGTGGAGAAGGGGGTGTTAAAGAAAGAGGAAAAGAAGTTCCTTTGGGTCATTCCCGGCCGGCGTTATCCGATGATCCAGGAGCAAGAGGAGCAGGAGGTGAGGACGAGGATTCGGCAGGTGGTGGTGGACGGTGCCGTCCCTTCGCCGCGGGACGTGGTCATTATCAGCCTGGCCAGCGCCTGTCAGCTTCTGCGGACGGTTTTCAGCGATGCGGACCTTCTGAAGTACAGTCCCCGGATTGCGGAGGTGGCCAAGATGGATCTGATCGGCCGGGCGGTATCGAAATCCGTCGCCGAAGTGCAAGAGGCCGTGATGAGGGCCGTCTTATATTCAGTTTAGATACTTTGGCTCCGGCAGAGCGGGGCCCTGCAAAAGAAAGTCAATATTTCCCGCAGCCGCAGGACCCGGGGCCGCATCCGTGACTCGAGGAAGTGGGAGAGCTTTTCGATCCACCCAGGATGCCTAAACCCCCGCTAATTAAGCGGCGGACAGGCTTTCCGGTCTCCGGATGTTTCGTCAGCGGTTGGTCATTCATCGACTGCCGGATCTCAAACTGCTCTGGCGTTTCTCCCGGCCGGGAGGGGATCGTTTCGTAAAGGTAGGTGGCCATACGCGAAGGCTAAATTATCGAATCCGTCTTTTCAAAGGGTTTAGGATCGGGGTTTGAAAAGAGGGGAAAGTTCGCCATCGTAGGGGCCTGTGAAACCGGACGATTTCCATTACGCGCTAGAGAACACCAAGGTGGTTATGCCCCCCCAAAAGCGGCTGGAAACGTTCGGTACCACGGTTCTGAACTATCATCTCATCACCGAGGAAATGGATTCCGTCAACCGGATGCGGGTGAGGGAGGGACGAATTCATGCGCACAAGCCGGAGCTATTGACCCCGGATAAGTTCGCCAAACTGCTGCTAGAGGGTTTTGGCGAGAAGGCGGAACGGTATGCCGACGCGGTCAGCGAGTTCGCCTCCCAGCTCGCGGTACTGAAGTACGGTTTTACCTTTCGGAAGGACGATGTGCGGCGCTACGACGTGACCGGTGCCCTGGTGGAGGTGACGGCACGGGTGCGGGCGGAGGTTGAATCCAGAAACGATCCCTTGGCCGCGGTGCTGACCGGGGTGGATGACGGTTGGGAGGTGTGCTTGTTGAAGTTCGCCTTGGACATGGTGCTGACCTCCGGAAACGAAAATGTTCGCGACCTAAAACACCGGGGTCTGCTGTAGGCGGAGTCAAAAACCGACGCTTCGGAGAGGCGTTTTATCCAAGGGCTCGAGGGGCAATCTCATGAAACAGGAAACCAAGGCATGGCTGGGGTGGACGGGGCGGGTGATTTTCACCGTGGGTGCATTGTGGTTCTTGGCCACCAAACTGAACTGGCAGGAGTTCTGGACAGTTCTCCGGCAGGCAAACCTTGGATGGTTGGTTCTTGCGGTGGTGGCCTACGGGGGTGTGGTGCTGGTTTCCATCGTGCGCTGGCATTTGTTGCTCGAAGTGGCGGGAGCAGCCGTGGGGTGGGGTCGGACGGCGCAGTTGGCGGTGGCGGGGCTCTTTTTTAACAGCATTCTGCCCGGGGTCATGGGCGGGGATGTGATGCGGGCGTTCTGGGCCGCGCGGGATGCGCCCCAGGCCCGGCCCGCGGCGGTCGTGTCCATTTTATTAGAGCGGGTGTTGGGGTTGACCGCCACGGTGTTACTCGGTGCAGCCCTGATTTTACCGCATTGGAAGGAGCTGAATCAGCATCCGGTGACCCATGCCGGAGCCTTGGCGTTTGTGATCGTGGCTGGCCTTTTGCTGGTGATCTTGACCGTTTTGGCCACGCCGTTTTCCAGTCGGCTGCTGGGAGTTGACCACTCCACCGGATGGAGGAAAGCTGCGGCGGAGGGGGCGAAAGCCTGCCATGTCTGCTTAACGCATCCCGTGGGGGCGGGGGCGGGACTGTTTCTCAGTCTAATCTCGCAGGGTCTCCTAGTGACCCTTTTCTTTACGGTGGCGGAGGCCATGGCGCTACCGGCGGACTTCGGCCAGCTGGCCTCGGTTTTGCCGATCGTGGCGATGGTGACCGTATTGCCCATTACCTGGAACGGTCTGGGCCTGCGTGAGGCGGCTTTTGTGACTTTCCTCGGGGTATACGGGGTGCCGGCGGCGCAGGCGGTGGCCATCTCTCTGACGGCGTTTGGCGTGATCCTGCTTTGGAATCTGGTGGGGGGTGTGGTCTATCTGGTGACGGGAGTGGGGCGAGTGGAGGGGGCTAAGGGATTCAAGGGTTAAGGGGCTCAGGGATTTCGGACGGGGAATTCGGATTTCGGAAATTAAAAAAAGGAGTAGAGTCCCTTGATGACCACAACGGCGAAAGAGGCTCCCAAACTGGCGAACCTGCGGGTGCGGGAGCTAAAGCCATTGTCTTCGCCGAACAAGCTCAAGAAGAAGATCCCGGTTTCTCCGACGGCGGAAACCACCGTGCGAAAGGGGCGAGAGGAGGTGGAAGCGGTGCTGGCCGGAAAGGATTCCCGGCCGTTGGTGGTTCTTGGCCCCTGCTCCATCCATGACCGGAAAGCGGCTCTAGAATATGCGGAGCGGGTCGCAAAAATGCGGGAGGAGCTGGGTGAGGCGCTTTTGTTGGTGATGCGGGTCTATTTTGAGAAACCGCGGACCACGGTGGGATGGAAAGGGCTGATCAACGATCCGCACCTGGACGGCTCCATGGATCTCGAGGGAGGGCTTCAACTGGGGCGAAAGCTCCTGGCCGAGATTAATGAGCTGGGCGTGCCGGCTGGCACCGAGTTCCTGGACCCGATTGTGCCGCAGTATTTGTCCGATCTGGTGACGTGGGCGGCGATCGGGGCCCGCACCACCGAAAGCCAGACGCACCGGGAAATGGCCAGCGGGTTGTCGATGCCGGTGGGATTCAAGAACGGCACAGACGGAAGTCTGCAGGTGGCGGTGGATGCGATGCTCTCGGCGCGGACGCCTCACTCTTTTGTCGGGATCGATCCCGAGGGCCTGACCAGTGTCGTGCGGACCACGGGAAACAGTTCCACGCACTTGGTGCTGCGGGGAGGGAGGGATCGGAGTAACTTTGATCCTGTCCGGCTGATGGTGGACTGCAGCCATGCCAATTCCGGCAAAGAGGCGACCAAACAGGAAGTGGCCTGGAAAAGCGTAATGGAGCAGAAGAAGTCCGGCACCCCGGGTATTTTGGGACTTATGCTGGAGAGTCACCTGCACGAGGGGCGGCAGGACCTCCCCAAAGACGGCAGCCAGGGATTAAAGCACGGAATTTCCGTAACGGATGCCTGTATGGGCTGGGAGCAGACCGAATCCCTGCTTCGCTGGGCCGCCCGCTGAGCGGGAGGGACGGCTATAACTTACCCTCTATTTGCGCCATGAAAAATTCATTCTCCTCCTCCCAAGTGCGGGAGGGTTATGCCCGTCACGTGGTACCTTCCTACAAGCGACCGGAAACGGCACCGGT
>JBEANM010000054.1:0-6832 GCA_041165425.1 Verrucomicrobiota bacterium | reverse complement strand
TCAGCGGTTTGCCTGGCTTCACCCGCACCTGGCGGACGTGGATTTGAAAACCCAACTCCTCCAAGACGGAAGCGGTATGGTCCTGGTCTCCCACACTGGAGGCGCCGCTGATCAGAAGAAGATGGGGAGATTCGGTCATAGCCTCGCGAAGAGCGGCAAGAAAAGCATGCCGGTCATCGCCAACTCTTTTTTGCCAGACTGTTTGGGCGGGAAAGGAAGCCAGTAAGGAGGCCATGAGGGGCGAGTTGCTGTCGCGGACCTGTCCGGGGGAGGGGATTTGAGCCGCGTCCACCACCTCCTTGCCTGTGGCCAGATGGGCCACGCGGATCAATGGGGCAACGTCCAGTTGGGAAACGCCTAAAGATGCCAACAGGCCGACCGCACCGGTCTGAATGACCGTGGGAGAAGTCAAAACAGTCTCTCCTTGGCGGCATTGCGAGGCGCGAGGGCGAATCAGATCCGGGGAGGGATTTTTCAGGATCTCAACCGTGTTTGGATCCGAAAGGCGGGTGTCCTCCTGCATAACCAATGCCGCTCCGCTCGGCACGGCCGATCCGGTGAAGATCCGCACGGCACAACCAGATGCGGGAAGCGGAGGCGCGGGGTTTCCTGGTCGGTGCGTTTCGGTAATCCGGAAAAGTCCCTTCAGGGCCTCTCGCCGCACCAGATACCCGTCAATGCTGGAGCGGTCGAAGGGGGGTTGATCCTCGGGGGCGACGATCTGGGTCCGCAGAACCCTACCGGGTGAGGTTCGTAATGGGATTGTTTCCGGTGGAAAAGGTTTTGCCGTCAAGGAGTCGAGTAATTGAAAAACTTCTTCGACGGTCTTCATGGTTGGGTTTTCCAGATAGGCACATCTTGCTTTAGTAGATCCAAAAAATGGGCCAAAAGCTGGAACGCTTCCTCACGGTGGGGGGCGCGCACCCGGACAAAAAGAGAAGTTTCCCCCACCGGAACGGATCCGAGGCGATGGAACACTTCAGCGGAGGTGCAGGGAAATTGGCGGGAGAGGCCCTGCAGAATTTTCTGAATCTGGTTTTCCGCCATGGGCCGGTAGGCCTCGTAGTAAAGAGAGTGGATCGGTTTGCCGTTTTCCTCTCCCCGGACCACGCCGCAAAAGGAAAGTACGGCCCCATCCGATGGGGGGGAGGCTTCCCCTGACGGCACAATTTTTTCCGGGCCCAGCTGAACGGAGATTTTCATTCAACCTCCAGAGACCGGGGGAAGGACTGCCATTTCGTCGTCCGGTTGAATGGTCTCCCCAGGGTTCAGAAACCGTCCGTTGCGGGCCAGCCGGCATGAGGAACGCAGTTGGGCGAGACCCGGGTGTTGGCGGAGCAATTTCGCCCAAAAATCCTCAAGGGAGAGGGGAGAGGTTGTTTCCCAATGCTCCTCGGGTTGGCCGGTGGCCAGACGGGCCTGAGCAAAATAGAGGACACGCACAAGGGGATTAACCGCCCAAGGCGGTCATCGGACGGGAGGGCTCATAGCCGCGGGTAAACTCGTGGTCCTGGGGTTTGTTGGCCAGGGCCCGCTCGAGCAACTCCCCGGCGCTCGCTGCCCCGCTTCGTAGGGCATCGCGTAGGTCAATCTCCCCGTGGCGGCCGAGGCAGGGACGAATTTTGCCATCCGCCGTAAGGCGCATTTTGTTGCAGGAGGAGCAGAAGTCGGGTGTGGTCAGCGCGCCAATGAAGCCCACCACCGCCCCAGAAATTGGGTCGCGAAAGTAGCGTGCGGGTCCGTGCCCTGGTCGGTGATCGGCGAGCGGTAAGAGGGTTTGGCCGGCGCCGATGATCTCGCGGGCTTCCGCCACCGAGAGGAAGAGATTTTGCCGCGCTTCCGGGAGAAGGCTGAGGGGCATCAGTTCAATGAAACGGATCGGAACGTTGTGTTCGGCCGCAAACCTGGTCAAAGGGCGGAGCTCCTCCTCGTTCATCCCCCGTAAAAGAACGCAATTGAGCTTGATAGTTTCGAATCCAGCGCGAAGTACGGCCTGAAATCCATCCAAGAACTCCGCAAAAGACCCGCCGGTAATCTGGCGGTACCGTTCCGGCTGAAGCGCATCGATACTCAGATTCACGGACTGAATGCCTGCTTGCCGCAGGGCTGTCGCCCAAGCGGCGATCCGGGTGCCATTGGTGGAGAGGGAGAGCGTTTCCACACTCTCCAAGGCGGCGAGTCCGGAAGTGATTTCCAACAGATCTGGCCGGAGGAGGGGCTCGCCGCCGGTCAGTCGAAAGTGGCGGAACCCCAGTTGGCAGGCGGCCTGGCCGACCTGAATGATTTCCTTGGCGGTCAGGTGTTCCGGTCCGGCGGCCCAACCGCGGTAGCCGGCCGGTCGGCAATAAAGGCAGCGCTCATTGCACTGATCCGTGATGGAGATGCGCAAATAGTCGATGGCACGGCCGAAGGGATCGCGGGGAATGGGGGAGATCATATGGGGGCACGGAATCCGTAGTACTCCTGGTCCTCGTTAAAACCGCCTTCGCCGGCACCGAGGTGACGGAAATCGTTCACGAACTCGACGGCTCGGACCCATTTGACCTGTTTATATCCGAGTTCCAGTTCGTTGCGCAGTCGCAGCGGAGCCCCGTGGGGTTCTTGGAGGGGTTGGCCGTTCATCTCATAAGCGAGGATGGTCTGGGGGTGATGAAGATGTTCGATCTTGTGGCAGTCGTAGTAGGGGCCGGCATCCGGCCCCGATCCCGCGCCGAAGGAGTAGAAGACGGCATACTTCGCCTCGGGTTTGGGCCGGACCTTGGAGAGAAGGTCGGCCAGGCGGACCCCGCCCCACTTGGCAATGCCGGACCATCCCTGAATGCAGTAGTTTTGGGTGATCTGCTCCTGTTTGGGGAGAGCGCGAAGTTCCTCCAGGGAAAACTCCCGGGGCTGTTCGACCTCGCCGGAAACGGAAAGACGGTAGTTTTTGAAGTTCTCCGAAAGGTGGCTCAGAAACTCCGGGGAGCGGGGATGCGTGCCGTTGACCCAAAAGTGAGGGGAGATGTCCTTCTCCGAGTATTGGGCCACGGGACGCAACTTTTCCATGGAGTCGTACGCCCATCCTACGATCGCCCGGCCGAGGTGCTGGACTTTTCGCGGGTAACGGAGGGTGAGGGGTGAGGCGAGAAGCCAGGCTACGGCCGCTCCCGAAAAGAGAAGGGCAAAACCGAGGGCGCCGGAGCCAGAGTCGTCATTCGTACCCCGGATCATGTGATTGAGGTTGGTGAGGGGATCGGTGGCGAAGACCATGAAGACGTGGCCGGCCACGAAGGCGAGAAAGAAGCAGAGGACGAGGAAGTGGAGGGTCCGGGCGATTTGACGGTTGAACCAGCCGGTGGCGAGGTGGAGTCGCGCGGCGATGGATGGAGCCTGGAGGATGCCGGTGATCGCGGCCAAAGGGGAAGCGATGAACACGGCGGTGAAGTAGGCCAGCATTTGCAGGCCATTATATTGCAGCCATCCGGTGGGCGCCGGAAAATCCAGGGAAAGATACTGGAGAGCGGTGGAGGCCGCGTGGGGAAAGACGGTCCAAGAAACAGGCACGATGCGTTGCCACTGGGCGGTGCCAAAGAGCAGGGCAAAAAAAACCAGTCCGTTCACGAGCCAAATCAGATCGAGGCTGAAGTGCCACCAGCGGGCGAGGCCGACCGAGTGGCGGATGCCGGGCAGACCCAGCCAACCGGGGAGAGACACGCTATCTTCCTTGGCAGTCCACTCGCGATCCAGGGGCACAGGGCCGCGCAGACGAAACCATTCCCGCCCCGGGGTGCATCCTGGATCCAGATAAAGGCGGGGATGGTCGGCAAGGATCTGGAGGCCGGAGCGGACGATGAAGATCATCACGAAGGCGTTGAGCCAATGGGCGGTACGGAGCCAAAGCGGAAACCCGTCTGTCACCGGAATGGCAAAGTCGCCGGTACCGGGAAATTTCAGAATGAACTCTTGGACGAGGGGTAGGGTGCGAAGCCAGCGGGCGAGAAAGATGGTGCCGAGGGTTCCCAACAAGGCGGCCGGGACAACGGCTTTCAGGATCTGAGGCGTCGTCAACCAGACGCTTCCGATCTGGATCTGGGGAAGGGTGGCTTGCTCTTGGGGCATGCCGCCGGCGAATTCGCGCACATCCACCCGGTCGCGGGCCGATTTCAGCTGATCGGCCAGGGTTGTCTTGGAGGACATCCGACAAGCATGGTGGACGACCGCGTTAGGAAAAAGAGCAATTCGAATTCTGACCTCTGACCCCCAAGAAGATTGGGAGCGATTTAGGAAAGGTGGGCGTAGTGGCGGCCGCGCCAGGGGAGTCGGCGACGGACAGTCTGGACCCAGGAGTTGGCGGAAATGGCGATAACCAGGAGTTGGCCCAAAGGATGGAGGACGGCCCCCCACCCGCTTTGCCGAAAGCGGTGGGCCATCGCGAGGCGAAGGGAAAGAATGATGGCAGTTTCGATCCAGAGAACCGGATCGCGCGGAAAGAAGAGCAGAAGGACAAACGGGCCCACCAAGACCACCGCCTGGAATATTTGAAAGAAGACGAAAGCGCCGAACCTTCCGTCGAAAGCCGGATAGAGGTTTTTCGTGAAGCCGTTCCACAGGTCCTGGAAGTTGTCGTACATGCGGCAGCGGACGAGGGCGATATGGTGGCCGGGATTGGTGCCGTCCTGGTTCAGGACACGGAAACCGGCGGCGCGCATTTTGCGGCCCAAGGCGATATCTTCGACCAGATGACCGGCCACGGACTCGTGACCCCGGATTTTTTCGTAAGCGCTGCGGCGGAAAAGGAGGAATTGGCCGTTGGCCGCACCGAGGGATGCGGAACGTCCGCCCAACCAATGGGGCAGGTAGAGAAGAATAAAAAGGTGCACGAAGGGAATAATGAGGTGCTCGCTCCAGCTTTTGGCCTCGAGGTAAGGCCACAGGGAGATGAGGTCGGCTTTTTGGTTCAGGGCCAAGCTGACGGCTTGGGAGAGGGTGATGTCGGAAAAACGGGTATCGGCGTCGACAAAGACCAGAAATTCCCCCTTCGCGGCCTGGGCCAACTGGTGGCATGCCCAAGCCTTGCCGGTCCAGCCGGAGGGTAGTTCCTGGCCGGTGAGGAGCCGGACCCGGGAGTCGCCCTGGGCTCTTTTCCGGACCAAGTCGGCCGTGCCATCGCTGGAATTGTCGTCCAGCACGAGAATTTCCAGATGGGGGTAGTTGCTGTCCGCGAGCGTTCCCAAGCAGGGGCGAATGCGCTTTTCCTCATTCCGAGCGGGAACCAGCACGGAAATAAAAGGGGCGGGGGCAGGCAGCTCGGAGGGCGGGGGGAAGCGGAAGACCTTGAGATTAAGAAGGTAGTTAAGGATGAGCAGGCTCAGGCTCCCGAGCGTGATGATATGAAAGATCTCCATGAGAGGGGAATGGACTTTCTAGGGGGCTATCGGATTGCAGGAAAGGCTAAGAAGCCGGCAACTTATCGAGTATTTATATATTAAATAGTAATATTATAAATAATTGAGAATTAAATGTTTACAAACGAGATTAAACAAAAATCTTGCAAAAGTGGCCGATTTTTTCACATACTCCCGTGATTAACTTATGAACAAGTTTTGGAAGAATCTAAACGTTCTAGCTTCGGATCACACCCTACCTCCGGCGCTGGTTTCCATTTTCAAGAATGCCCTGGGGGATGATTCCACATCCCTCAAGTACCTGACCTTCGTCCTCTCGCCGAATGGTCCAGGGGGCCAGATCGACCGGGATATTCTGGAAGAGAACTTCAACATGGTGGATACCGCCCGGAAATACCACCTGTCCCTGCCGGAAGTGCAGAAAGCCATCCAGATGTTCGTGGAGCGGCGGGCCATCCCTGTGCGGGAAGGGGCCCCCACCAAGGAGATCGGTGGTTTGAACGGCAAAAACGGCAACGACCATCTCGCAGCCCGACGCCAGCCCCCTCCCTTGGGGCCATATCCCGTTTGCGGTTCTACCATTTCCCGTCTGGATTCCCGTCGTAGTGACGGGGGTGAGGTTGTCGAGGTGGGAGAAGGCTACGCCATGGTTTACTGGCACAAGGCCAAGAAGAAAACCAAGGTCGCTATTGCCCGACTGCGGGATATCCGCCTGTTTAAAGTGAAGTCTCCAGCCGGAGCCGATGAGGGTGCCCCGAAAGCCAAACGGAACGGCTTGGTGGTTAAGGTGCGTGCACGGTCCTCGGGCAAGTCGGTGGTTCGCATCGGTGGCAAAAAGCGCCGCTAAGGCCGCGCCCGGGCCGGGTCTTGATCCCTGGCTTTCCAGTCAAAGACTCTTCCCGCCCTACGTGTGGTCGGAGGTCTTTGGCCGGACGGCTCCGCTAGAGCTAGATCTGGGGGCGGGGGATGGGGTGTATGTGGAAGCCAGAGCCCGGCGGGAGCCCGCGAAGGATTTCGTGGCCGTGGAACGCCTTCTGGGAAGAGCCACCAAAATTGCCAAGAAAGCCGTACGTGGAGAATTACGCAACCTGAGAGTCCTACGTCTCGAATCGTCCTATTTCCTGCGAAATCTCTGTGGTTCCGGTACCGTGGATGTCATTACCCTGCGCTATCCGGATCCTTGGCCGAAACGCCGGCACCACGGCAACCGAATCCTGACCAAGGATTTTGCAGCGGATGCCGCCCGCGCTTGCCGTGCGGGAGGGCGGTTGCAGTTGACAACGGATGATGAGGAATATTTTCTTTGGGCCTGCCGGGAAGTCGCCGGCTGCCCGGAGTGGCGTGAGGACCTCGCGTGGACAGGGGAAACCGAGCCGACTTCGGAATTTGAGGAAAAGTTTAAGCAGGAAGGACGGGCGGTGTATCGCCGTGCCTGGATCCGTGCCCAG
>JBEANM010000053.1:0-7001 GCA_041165425.1 Verrucomicrobiota bacterium | reverse complement strand
CAGGGTATTCCAGTAGTTCCCGTTGGTATCCGGACTGGCAGGGGTAAGTCCGCCGTACCACCCACCGTCCGCATTACTCCGCCCAATGTCCAGAAGAGCGGTTCGAACCGGTAAGGCCCCAGCCCCAAAACCAAGACTTGCTAAAAAAAGTAAAGCCACCGATGCAGTAAAAAGGACTCGCATATTAATTCGTTCCATATATACACCTTACACACTAATTTCTTTTGTCAACGGATAATTGCATTTGAAACACATATCTTAAGGCATTAATTGTCATATATTAGCAAAAAATTTATAATCTGCATATTCATAGTAGAGTGAAGAAAAACGAGACTACCAAAAAATCGTTTTGGGCCCTGTGGAACATGTCTTTTGGCTACTTGGGCATCCAGATGGGCTGGGGTCTGCAAATGGGCAATATGTCCTCCATCTATGAGTATCTCGGCGCCCGGGAGCAGGATCTTCCGCTTCTCTGGTTGGCGGCCCCGCTGACGGGACTTTTGGTTCAGCCGATCATTGGTCATGCCAGCGACCGCACCTGGCATCCGATTTTGGGTCGTCGGCGTCCCTATTTTCTTGGGGGAGCCATCTTTGCCTCCTTAGCCCTGTTCCTGATGCCGAAGTGCTCTGCTTTGTGGATGGCGGCCGGGCTTCTCTGGATTCTCGACGCCGCGGTGAATGTGAGCATGGAACCGTTTCGCGCTTTCGTAGCCGACCTGTTGCCGGAATCCCAACACACGGTGGGGTTTGCCATGCAGAGCGTGTTTATCGGGCTGGGCTCGGTGATCGCCGCCAAACTTCCCGGGGTCCTGTACGGGATGGGAATCAGCCGCTCCACAGGACCGGGACAGCCGATCCCGGAGACGGTCCATTGGGCGTTTAATATCGGGGCCACCGTTTTTATTTTGGCCGTGCTCTGGACCATTTTTACCACGAAGGAGCATCCCCCCACGGAGGAGCACCGAAAAGCGGTGGCGGGAGGAGAGGGTGGGCTGAAAGAAATTCTGAAAGCGCTGAAAGAAATGCCTCCCCGGATGCGCGAACTGGCCTCGGTCCAATTCTTCACCTGGATGGCGCTCTTTTGCATGTGGATCTATTTTCCGGTGGCCGTGGCCTGGAATATCATGGGGGCCACCAGCACGGAATCGGACGTCTACAAGCAGGGTATCCAACTGGCGAACGACTGTCTGGCCCAGTCCAGCATTGCAGGGCTATTGGCCGGCATGGCTTTTCTCTGGCTCGGCCGGCACGTTTCGGCCCGGACGATTCACGGGGTCAGCCTGGTTTTGGGCAGTCTCACGCTTTTTTCCGTGAACTGGCTGCGGGAGCCCTCGTTGCTGATTCTCTCCTTCACCGGAATCGGCATCGCTTCCGCGAGCATTGTCTCCATGCCGTATGCAATGATTGCCGGTGTTCTGCCCAGTCACCGGGTCGGGGTCTATATGGGCATCTTTAATTTCTTTATTGTGATCCCACAGATCCTCATTGCGGTGATTTTAAGTCGGGTAATGGAGCATTTTCCCGGGGTCAACCGCATGAGTGCGGTTCTTTTTGGGGCCATTTGCCTTTTGGTGGCTGCTTTTCTCACCTTTCGACTGAAAAGTGCCTCCGTAAGCAGAATCAAACCCGCTTAAACCTTAGTCCAGAGAGTCGAATCCTCGGGTCGAAGGATGCGGCAAATCAAAGCTGAGGCTTTGCTAAAAATTCACCTCGTCAGCTGGCTTTCCTTTCGAGTGCGATGGCCCCAAAACAAAGGAAACAAGGGTTTTGGGAAGATATAACCTTATGATGCGTAGCCTTTGGGGATGTTGGGTCTTGGCCTTCCTTGCGGTGGCAGGGCAGGGGCAGGATTCCGGCTCCATCCTGATCAACCCGGGTGTGCCTTGGCCGGCTACGGACGCTTTGGGTCGTGAACTGCCCCTCACGGCGGAGGTTGGGCCGCCTAAAAAGGACCGTTTTGTCGGGATTTTCTATCTCCCTTGGACTGGGGACGAATTCAGCTACGGCCCTTATGACGTCTCGAAAATCCTGGCGGAACAACCCGACATGCGGACGACCCCGTCCTTCCGGCATACCGGTCCCAAACAGTGGCACTACGCCTTTTGGGGGGAACCGCTGTTCGGCTACTACAAACTGACCGACCCTTGGGTCATCCGCCGGCATATGCACATGCTAACGGATGCCGGCATCGATGCCTTGGTCCTCGACGCCACCAACGGGAACATTTACGAAGATGTCCTCAACCAGTTTTTGCCGGTTCTCCAGCAAATCCGGGCAGAAGGAGGCCGGGTGCCGAAACTCTTATTCATGCTCAACACCGACATGGGCAACATGGCCAAGCAATTGCTGGAAAAATTTTATCGTCCGGGCCGCTATGAGGACCTTTGGTTCCGGTGGGAAGGCAAACCGCTCATGCTCTGCAATCCGGACGCGTCCCCCCCGGAGGTGAAAGAATATTTTGCGCTCCGCACCGCTTTCTGGCCCGGTACGCCACCTTACAAAAACACGCCCAACGCCTGGCACTGGCTCGGCGTTCATCCGCAGGCTTACGGCTTCACCCGGGATCCGAAAGTAGCCGAGCAGATCAACGTCTCGCCGGCGCAGAACATGCATTGGGAAACCGGCGCGCTGGAAATGATGTGGACCGGTCAGGCACGCGGGCGCGGGTTCCATAAGGGCAAACCGGACCCGTCCGTGGAAGCCATCCAACAAGGGCGGAACTTCGAGGAGCAATGGGACTATGCGCTCAAGGTGAATCCAAATTTCATCATGATCACCGCCTGGAACGAGTGGATTGCGGGGCTGACCCATTCCATGAAAACCCCCTGGGTGCAGTGCGACGGTTTCAACGAGGAGTTCAGCCGGGATATCGAGCCGATGAGGGGCGGTTTCGGGGATAATTTTTACTATCAGGCCATCGCCAACATCCGGCGTTACAAAGGTGTTCCGGAGATCCCCGTGGCCGGGTCTACCGCTCCGAATAGAGCAAGCCAAGCAATCGCCCTGGATGGGGCTTTTGACCAGTGGAAGAAAATTACTCCGGAATATTCAGGACACGCCGGCAACACGATTCCGCGCGACCACGATGGTTTTGGTCGGGCATCCAAGACCCGGACGGGTGGGGCCCATCCGGATTTCGATGGTAACGGCATCACTTGGAAGGGCCAGGAGGGACCGAGGTACGTCAACCGGACCGGTCGCAACAGCTTGCGTAGTATGAAAGTATGGCGTGACCCCGATTATTTTTATTTTTACGTGCGGACCGAAAAGCCGATTACGCCTCCCACCGATCCCCACTGGATGATGCTTTTTATTCGAACAGGAAATCCGGCTCACCACACGTGGAATGGTTACGATTTCATCGTGAACCGGGTCCCGCCCGGGAAATATGGGGCCTTGCTGGAGAAAAATAACGGCGGGTGGAACTGGCTGCGGGCGGCGGACGTCCGATTCCGCTTGGAAGGCAACCAGATGCACCTGGCCGTACCCCGGGAGGTCCTAGGGTTGACCCAGGATCCCGTCACGTTCGACTTCAAGTGGGCCGACAACGTCAAATTGCCCGATGATTTGTCGGTGCTTTATGAGCAGGGCGACACCGCACCTCTGGGGCGTTTCCGGTTCCGCTATCGAACGGAATAAAAAACCGTTTCCGCCGGGTCGCCGGGCGTTTCGGGGTGCAGTCAAGTCATGGGGAATAGGGAAGAAAAAATACGATGGCATCTCCTCAGATGAGTATGGCACGTACTTCAAGGTTGCGTCGGCAGTCGTCTGAAACGATGGTCTCTTGCCACGTTTCACCTCCAGAATCCTGACGGAAGGCCGTCTGTTTTATTCATGAGTTTAAGCCCTCAAGAAAATCGCGCCGCCAAGCATCATCGGACAAACCCCGAGGATCGTTTGCCGATCCGTGACAAGGCCGGCTACTCGTCGGGTGGCATGGCCTACACGCTCATGGGAAATGCCATCGGAAACATGGGGAATGTGGTGCTGAACATCGGTCTAGGGATAAATCCCTTTCTCGTGGGTTTGCTTTTAGCGATCCCGCGGGCCATCGATGCCTTGCTCGATCCCCTGATCGGAGCCTGGTCGGACAATTTCCGTTCCCGGTGGGGTCGGCGAAAGCCGTTCATGGTGGCGGGTGCCCTGGGGGCCGGCGTTTTCTTTGTCGTGCTGTGGTGGCTGCCCCCCGGATGGGGTCAGATGGGGCAGTTCTGGTACTTTCTCTTTTTTTCCACGGTTTTTTATCTCTTCATGTCGCTCTTTGCCGTTCCCTGGGGTGCGATCGGTCTTTCGATGACGGCGGATTACCACGAGCGCACGCGGCTCATGGCCACCTATGCGTTCACCAGCGCGGCCGCTGCCATCCTGCTTTCTTGGCTGTATGCCCTAATCAAGCTCCCATGTTTCCCGGATACGATCACCGGGGCGCGTTGGGTTTCGGCCGGACTCGCCGGCCTGATGACGGGTCTGGCCCTGCTTTCGGTCCTGCTGTGCCGTGAAAAACAGACGGCGGAGCAGGCGAGCCGGGCCGCCGAACCGGTTTGGCCCCAGATCCGGGCGGTGCTGAGCAACCGGGCTTTTCTCATTCTTGGAGGTACCGTCTTTTTTATGTGCCTCGGAATTTTTAGTATCAGCAGTCTCCCGACCTACCTTGCCATTTATTATATTCATGGGGGCAACGAGTCGGCGGCTTCGATCTTATCCGGGTGGGGCGGCACCGTGTGGCAGGTGAGCAGCCTCTTTTTTGTTCCTGTGATCAGCCTAGCCGCCACTCGGGTGGGCAAGCGTCATACGCTGACCTTGGCTTTGGTGGCGGCCTTGACCGGCAATCTCATGAAATGGTTCTGCTACACCCCGGCCCAGCCGCTTCTTTTTCTCCTTCCGCCGCTGTTGATTGCCTTTGGCTTCAGCGCCCTCTGGACCCTGACGGCCTCCATGTTGGCCGATGTGTGCGATCTGCATGAGCTGAACACGGGTAATCGCAACGAGGGCGCTCTCAATGCCATGTACGCCTGGGTCATGAAGGTCGGCAGCACCCTGGCTTTCGCGTTGTCGGGAATTCTTCTTAATCTGACAGGGTTTGACCAGGCGTTGGGGTCCGAGCAGAGCCCTGGTACCATCTTTTCCATGCGGTTGATCGACATTGGGGTGCCGGCGGTCGCAGTACTTGCCGCCATCGGGCTGACTTGGCTTTATCCCATCTCGGAAGACCGCGCCTATCAGATCCGGCAAGAGCTGGAACGTCGCCGCGGAAGGATGAAAACAACTTGAAAACCGCGCGGGCAATCAGCCTTTTATCGGGCCTGCTCCTGGGGCTGAGTTGGGCCCGGGCCTGCGCCGCGGAATCCTCTGGCGTCCTTGAAGACAAGGCGGAGTGGTTTTTGGCCGGCGATTCTTCCCGGGCCTCCCCGGGTCTCGGAAATGACAAACGGGTTAACGGCTGGATCTTTTTCGGCAGTGAAAAGTTAGCGGAGGCTTTCGGCGACACCTCTAACCGGCTGGAGAGCCTGCCGTCTTATGTGGCCGGGGTGGCGGTGGATGCGGGAGCCAAGGCGGCCAAATTTTCCGCCTATGTGCCGGTGCCGGCCCCGGGAGGGAAGCGGGACATCGCCGGAACGTTGACCCGTACGGGAGCGGAAGGGGAAATTGAACTTTTGACCGTACGCATCGGCCAGGGGGCACCGAAGGTCCTGCGCCTGGCGGTGTTGGTGGACAACCTCGGATCTGCCGATTACGTGCCCCGCACGGTGACGCTTGCCTTGGATGGGGAGAGCGTGGCTTCCCTCCGACTGCAGCCCAACGGCTATCCCGACTGGCTTTTTTGGGATCTGCGCGAACTCCAGGAGGGGGCAGAACTTTCCCTTCGTGTGAATCCGGACAAGGGGGTGGCCGCCATCGGGGGGCTGGTGTTTCTTTCCGAAAAAGGCGACGCGGCCAAACCGGCCGAAGTGAAAGCACCCCTGGCAGTGATGACCAGCCGACCGGGTCGCGCGGTGGGGGAGTTTTCGCGGGAAGGGGAGTATGTGAAGGACTACTACGTCTTTCTCGAAGGTGACACCTTCCACCTGTTTTACAACGTGGGGAACGCCGGCCAAGGGCAGCAGTGGTTTGAACCGGGCAACGAAAAGGCCTTTGGCCACGCCACCTCCAAGGACCTTAAGACCTGGCAGCACCATCCTCGCGTGCTCGAGGCCGTCCCGGGGACCTGGGAGGGCATGGTCGTTTCTGCACCCTCCATCATCCAACACGAGGGCCTCTATTACATGTTCTATACCGGCTTTGACGACCGGATTCCGGGCAAGCAAACCATCGGGCTGGCCACCAGCAAGGATCTCTTTGAGTGGAAACGTCATCCGGGGAATCCTGTTTATGAGGTCCCGGAATGGGGGGAGCGCCGGCCGGATGGCTGGATCGACTGTCGCGATTCGCACGTCATCAAGTATGGGGACGAGTTTCTTCTCTTCACCATGGTTACCAAGGAAGGGAAGGGAGCCATCGCGTTGGCTTCCTCCAAAAATCTTACGGAATGGAAGGATTTGGGGCCGGCGGTGGTCACCTTTAAGGAGCCGGAGAGCCCAAGGGTTTTTGAGCACGGTGGCGCGTATTACATGTTTATCTCCAGCGCCTACGGGAAACAGCTGCTGCGGACCAAGGATCCTAAAAACGGCCCTTGGGAGGAGATTCCTTTCCGCTGGCCGGCCCCGGGGTTGTGGTCCGGTTGGGAGGTGGTCGAGCAGGGGAATCGGACGATCTTTTCCGCCTTCGAGTGGAAAAGCTTCGGAAACTTCATCCGCTTCTGGGAGGTGAAGTGGCAGGACGGCGTCCCGACCGTGGTCTATTGATCCTCTCTGGCATTCCTCCGCTACCGCCTGTCACTGGAACCAAGGTATTTCGGAAGCCTTCTTTTAGGGTAGGCTTTCAACGTGAACGACCGGATCGCCCGATACGCCATGATTCAGCCCAGTAAAAAAATCTCACCGGCCTTCACTCTGACCGAGCTT
>JBEANM010000052.1:0-7141 GCA_041165425.1 Verrucomicrobiota bacterium | reverse complement strand
GGACGGCGAACTGAACCTAAAAATCCCGGCCGGCACCGCCTCGGATAAGGTCTTCCGCCTCCGCGATCAGGGCGTTCCCTCTCTTTCCGGCCGGGGCAAGGGCGATCTCCATGTCCGCGTCCGCGTCGAGATTCCCAAACACCTTAATTCCGCCCAGAAACAGGCACTCGAACAGTTTTCCCGGCTGTGCGACGACTCCACCCACCCCGAGCGTCACTCTTTTATCGAAAAGGCCCGGAAGCTTTTCAAGGGCTGACCCGTGCCCGGCCACCGCTTCTACCAGCCCGACTTGGCTACCGGGCACCTCTCCGCCGAGGAGTCCCATCATGCCGTCCATGTCCTGCGGCTTCGCTCGGGCGACTCCGCCGCCGTCTTTGACGGCCGGGGCACCGAAGCCCGTGTCCGTCTCACCTCCGCGGATCCGGAGCGCGTCGGTTTTGAAACCCTCTCCACCGCCAAGACCCCCCGCCCTGCCTGCCGCATTCGTTTTGGCCAGGCACTGATCAAGCCAGCCGGCATGGAGCTACTTCTCCAGAAACTCACGGAACTGGGCGTCTCCGAAATCTGGCCCATTGCTTCGGAACGCTCCGTCCCCAAACCGGAGGGCGAAAAAAGAATTTCCTCCCGATGGCAGGCCATTGCCCTGTCTGCGTGCAAACAGTCTGGCCAGAACTGGCTCCCCAGAATTCCCGAGGCCGCCCCACTGGACTCCTTTCTTGCCGCCGCCGATCCTGCCCCTCCCATCGCCCGGATCATTGGCTCCCTTCAACCCGAAGCCCGCCCGCTCTCCACGCTCGTGGCCGAGGCCAAGAAAAGCGGGCCGGTATCTGCCGTCGACTTCTTGATCGGTCCGGAGGGGGACTTCAGTCCGGCGGAGATTGGCCGGGCCCGGGCTGCAGGTTTCCGGCCCGCTTCTTTGGGGCCGCTTGTGCTGCGCTCGGAAACCGCCGCGATTTTTGTCGCCGCGGCTCTCCACTACGAACTGAATCTGCCCCATTGAAACCTCTGCTCGTCTGCACCGACTTCGACGGGACGCTCACGGACGAGGATCTTTCCGCTCCCCTTGCCCCCGGATTTTTTGCCTGGCTCCAATCCGCCCAAAAGAAGGGTGAGGTCTCCTGGGTGGTGGCCACCGGCCGTTCCTGGGAAGGGCTTCGGGAAGCCCTCCGGCATCATCAGGCCCCGGCCTTTCCCGATTGGATCGTCACCGTGGAAAGGGAGATCCACCGCGTCAAAAACCAGGAGGCGCATCCGGTGGAGGATTGGAACCGGACTTGCACGGAAGTTCACGAGTCTCTCTTTGGTAGGCACGGCGCCATTTTAGAGAGAATTGAGCGCGAAGTGGGCGCTCATGAGGATGTGACCGTGATTCCCGACATCGGGGCCATCGGGTTGGTGGTCGACTCCCCCTCCGGCATCGCCCATGCGGAGCAGTTGGTGAAAGAGATCCTGAAGGATCGTCCCGAAATTCTCACCGTCCGCAACGGCCCCTACTTCCGCTTTGCCCATGCCGATTACCACAAAGGCTCCTGCTTGGGCCATGTGCAGCAACTGCTCGATATCAGCCCCATCTCGACCTTCATCGCCGGGGACAACCTCAATGACCTCTCCATGCTACGACGCAGCTGCGGTCACTATCTCGCCTGCCCCTCAAATTCTGTTCCCGAGGTGCTCACTCAGGTGAAAAAGGAGGGCGGCTACCTAGCCCAAGCCACCGGGGGCGCGGGCATCGCCGAGGCCCTCAATCACTTTTTTGGATGACCCGCCTTTTTGCGAAAATCGGCCTTACCCCTTACTCCAACCGCCCCGCGGGAGCTTCCCGAGGCAGGCGGCCCGCCCAATAGTTAACTTTTTCCTCTCAATACATGAAGACGAAAGTCTTCCCGTAAAACTTCAGGATCCTATTCTGAAACGATGCCCCGTCGGACCGACATTCATTCGATCCTGATTATCGGTTCCGGCCCTATCATCATCGGCCAAGCGTGCGAATTCGACTACTCCGGCGTCCAAGCCTGCAAGGCCCTCCGAGAGGAGGGCTACCGCGTCATTCTGATCAACAGCAACCCCGCCACCATCATGACCGATCCGGAGTTTGCCGATCGAACCTATGTCGAGCCCATCACCCCGGAAGTGGTCGAACTCATTCTCGCCAAGGAAAAGCCCGATGCCCTCCTCCCCACCCTTGGCGGCCAAACCGCCCTCAACACCGCCATGGCCCTCCATGAGTCCGGCGCCCTCCAGCGTCATCAGGTCAAACTCATCGGCGCCCAAGTCGAGGCCATCCGCAAAGGCGAAGACCGCCAGCTCTTTAAGGACTGCATGGCCAAAATCGGCCTCGAATGCGCCCGTTCTGCCACGGCCCACACCTTGGAAGAGGCTCGCGCGGGGGCGGCCAAGATCGGCACCTTTCCCCTGATTATCCGTCCCGCCTTTACCCTCGGCGGCACCGGGGGCGGCGTGGCCTATAACCGCGAGGAGTTTGAAAAGTTTGCCGCTTCCGGGCTCGATGCCTCCCCCACGTCCGAAATCCTCATCGAGGAATCCCTTCTTGGCTGGAAGGAGTACGAGATGGAAGTCATGCGGGATCACGCCGACAACTGTGTCATCGTTTGTTCGATCGAGAATTTTGATCCCATGGGCGTTCATACTGGGGACAGCATCACGGTCGCCCCCGCCCAAACCCTCACGGATCGGGAATACCAACGTATGCGGGATGCTTCCTTTGCCGTCATTCGGGAGATCGGCGTTGAAACCGGGGGCTCCAACATCCAGTTCGCCGTCTGCCCGCATACCGGCCGGATGATTGTCATCGAAATGAATCCCCGTGTCTCCCGCTCCTCGGCCCTCGCCTCCAAAGCCACCGGATTCCCGATCGCCAAAATCGCCGCCAAACTTGCTGTTGGCTACACCCTCGACGAGCTGAAGAACGACATCACCCGGGAAACCCCCGCCTCCTTCGAGCCAACCTTGGACTACGTCGTGACCAAGATCCCGCGCTTCACCTTTGAAAAATTCCCCGGGGCGGAGCCCATCCTCACCACCTCCATGAAAAGCGTGGGCGAGGCCATGGGAATCGGCCGGACCTTCCGCGAGTCCTTTATGAAAGCCCTGCGCTCCCTGGATCTCAAAGGGCGGGAAGGACGACTCGACCTGGGAACGCGGACCCCGCCCGTGCCCGAAGACCAACTCACCCACCAACTCCGCATTCCCCACCCCGCCCGGCTCTGGTATCTCAGCCATGCGCTGAACCAAGGATGGTCCGTCGAGCGTATCCACGAGATCACCAAGATTGACCCTTGGTTTCTGGACAATCTTCAGGAAATCACCGCCATCGCCCGCCGGATGGAAAAGGAATCCTGGCTAGGAAATCCCGCGGCCCTTCCTCAGCTTCGTGAGGCTCGCCTCGCTGGGTTAGCTGATCTGGATCTCGCCCGCCTACTCCCCGGCCCCGAATCGGAACTGGCAACCCGCGCCCGCACCATCCGAGCCTGGCGGGAGAAACAGAAACTCCTCCCCACCTTTCGTCTCGTCGACACCTGTGCGGCGGAATTCGAGGCCTACACCCCGTACTACTACTCCACCTACGATGCCGACGACGACGAGTCCCGCCCCACCCAAAAGCCGAAAATCCTCATTCTCGGCGGCGGCCCCAACCGAATCGGCCAAGGGATCGAATTCGACTACTGCTGTGTCCACGCCAGTTTCGCCCTCCACGAGGACGGCTTCGAAACCATCATGGTCAACTCCAACCCGGAGACCGTCTCCACCGATTACGACACCTCCGACAAACTCTATTTTGAACCCCTCACCGCCGAAGATGTCATCCATATCTACCGGGCAGAAAACAAAGATGACCTAGTTCGCGGAATCATTGTTCAGTTTGGGGGTCAGACCCCCCTGAATTTGGCCTCCGAACTCCAGGCCGCGGGAATCCGCATCCTTGGCACCCCGGTGGAATCCATCGAACGGGCGGAGGACCGAAAACTCTTCTCGGCCATGCTCGACAAGCTTGGCCTCCGCCAGCCTCCCAACGGAACGGCCACCACCACCGAGGAGGCCTTGGCCGCCGCCCAAAAGATCGGTTTCCCACTTCTCCTGCGTCCTTCCTTTGTTTTGGGCGGGCGGGCGATGCGGATCGTTTATTCCGAGGAGGAGATCCGCACTTATATGAAGGAGTGCACCGAGGTGGCCCCGGGTCGCCCCGTCCTCCTCGATCGCTTCTTGGAAGACGCCACGGAGGTCGATGTCGACTGCGTGGCTGACGGTCAGGACGCGGTCATAGGGGCGGTCATGGAACATATTGAACAGGCGGGAATCCACTCGGGCGACAGCGCCTGCGTCATCCCCTCCCACTCTTTGCCCAAAAAAGTGATCGAGGAAATCCGCCACGCCACGCTAGCCCTGGCCAAGGAACTCGGGGTCCGCGGCCTGATGAACATCCAGTTCGCGGTCCAAAAAGAAGCGGTCTACGTCCTCGAGGTCAATCCCCGTGCGTCCCGCACAGTCCCCTTTGTCAGTAAGGCGATCGGCAAGCCGCTGGCCAAGATCGCGGCCCGCGTTATGTCCGGCAAATCCCTCAAGGAACTCGGCTTCACCTCGGAGATCATTCCCACCCACTTCTCCGTCAAAGAAGCGGTCTTCCCCTTTGCTCGCTTCCCCGGAACCGACATTCTCCTCGGGCCAGAGATGAAATCGACCGGCGAGGTCATGGGAGTCGACCGCTCCTTCGGGCTCGCCTATGCCAAGAGCCAGATGGCTGCCCAACCCTCCCTGCCGAAATCTGGCACGGTCTTTCTCAGTGTCAGGGATATCGACAAGAGCGCCGCCGTTCGCCTCGGTCAGGGCCTCCACGATCTCGGATTCAAGATCGTCTCCAGCAGCGGCACCGCTCGCAAACTGGCCGATGCCGGAATTCCCGTCACCCCTTTACTCAAACTCTCCGAAGGCCGTCCCAACGTGGTGGATCTGATCAAAAACCGGGAGATTGTTCTCGTGATCAATACACCGGCCGGAGCTGTGGCCCGGACCGAGGAGGTTCAGATCCGCACGAGTGCGCTCCAACATAAGATCCCCGTCATGACCACGGTGGCCGCCGCCCAAGCCAGCCTGGAAGGCATCAAATCCCTCCGCTCCCACGGCCTTTCCGTCCGCGCCTTACAGGATTATCACTCCTAAACTTTTCCATTCGGAACACTTCGTTCACGTGATACGTTGACGTTAACGAAAACGATTAAATCATGATTCGGAATTTGATTTTTGATTGGTCCGGCACCCTGGTGGATGACCTCACCCCGGTCCTGGAGGCCACCAACCGTGTTTTCGCCGCTCACGGCAAGCCGCCCTTCGACCGCGCCACCTTTCGGGAGAAATTCTATCTCCCCTACGAAGGCTTCTATAAAGAACACATCCCCCATGCTCCCTTGCATGAACTGGAGCAGATCTTCCGTGAGGTCTTTCGCGAACTGCATCACTCCGTCTCCCTGCTGCCTGGAGCCCGGGAAATCCTCGAATATTGTCACTCCCAGAACCTTGCGGTGTTTCTTTTGAGCACGGTGCACGAGGCGGACTTTGAGGAGCAATCGCGGCGCCTAGGCGTGAACCACTTTTTCCGGGAGGCCTACGCCGGGGTACCAGACAAGCGGGATGCCATCCACGGGATCCTGCAGGACCACCAACTCCGCCCAGAAGAGACGCTTTTTGTCGGGGACATGGAGCACGACATCGACACCGCGCGCCACGGCGGGATCCGCTCTTGTGCCGTCCTCACCGGTTATGACTCCCTCGCCAAACTCCAGAAAGCCCTGCCCGACCACATCGCCCCGGACATGTTTACCGTCTCCGAGATTCTCAAGCGTCACTCTGTTCCTGAACCTCTCCCCCCCACGCCTACCGTCGGAGCCCTGATCGTAGGACCAGACAAAAAACTCCTGATGGTCCACACCCTTAAATGGTCAGGCCTCTGGGGCATCCCTGGAGGCAAGATCAAACCCGGGGAATCATCCGAGAAGGCACTAAGACGGGAGATTCTTGAGGAGACCGGCCTCAAAATCAGCGGGGTCAAATTTGCCCTCGTCCAGGACTGCATCCGCTCAAAGGAGTTCTACAAACCCGCCCACTTTGTCCTGCTGAACTATCTAGCCAAAACCACCCAGAAAAAGGTCACTTTGAACCCGGAAGCCGACGACTATCGCTGGTGCACCCTCAAGGAATGCTACCAACTTAAAATCAACACCCCCACCCGCATCCTGCTGGATTGGTATAAGTCCAAAACCAAGGTAGGGCGGGGTCGATGACCCCGCCTGCTTTGATTCTAGTTACTTCAACGAAGTGTTCAGGCAACCTCATCGAGGTCGCCCTACCTAAACGTAAACGAACAATCGTCTTCCCATCTTCTGGAATGGACCAATGATCAACCCATGAGCTGGCAATCTTTCCCCTACAAGATCGACGCCAAGGCCGGGCAAACCCTCTACTTCTGCTCCTGCGGGCAGACCAAGAATCCTCCTTACTGCGACGGCTCCCACAAAGGATCCGGCAAGGCCCCGCATGCGGTAAAAGTGGAAAAAGACGGCCCCGTCTGGGCCTGCGGCTGCGGCAAATCCAAAAACCTCCCCTTCTGCGACGGCTCCCACAAAGGCTGAGCTTCGCTCAGTTCGATGAAGGGGCAGGATTAAGATTAAGAAAACCTAATTATTCCCTAATGGAGGTCCTAAGTTCCCTTCCTCTTAACCTTTCCACCTAATCGAGCGCTGATTCCGCTCCGGCGGAATCAGCGAGTTCCCATCCCCACACCCTGCACCGTCTGAAACAACTTCCCCTCCGTTTTGATCGAGGGCGCAATAATGATCTCCGTCTCCTGGAACTCCCGGATGCTCTTTGCGCCCACATTCCCCATGCAGGTCACGATGGCCCCGACCAGGTTTTGCGATCCGTCATCCAGCGTGGCCGGACCAAAAAGGATCTGACGTAGGCTTCCGGTGATTCCCACCTTGATCCGCGTGCCCCGCGGAAGGTTGGCATGCGGCGTGGCCATGCCCCAGTGGTTCCCCTGTCCGGGAGCCTCTTCGCAACGCGCAAAGGCACTGCCAATCATCACCGCATCCGCTCCGCAGGCGAAAGCCTTGCAGATATCCCCGCCTTT
>JBEANM010000051.1:0-7167 GCA_041165425.1 Verrucomicrobiota bacterium | reverse complement strand
TCCTGCCCACTCACCTTCGGCGCAAACGGTGACCGCCCTCCGCGCCCTTCCCGCCGTTTTCTCCCTCGGCCTGCAACAGCAGCTGGCATATCGCTGGAATTACCTTCTGCGCGCCGTTTTCAGCACGCTTCCCCTGCTGGTCTCATGGGTTTTTTGGGGCGCGGTCTTTCAGGGAAGGGAGACGGTGGGCCACTATACCTTCGCCGGCATCCTCACCTACTATGCGGTGATGCTGGTGGTGGAGGCGGTCTGCCAGCCTTCCGACGACGATTTTCAGATCTCACGGGAAATCCGCGAGGGTATGCTCAATCCGATTCTCCTGCGTCCCCTCCCTTACGGCCTCTATCGCGGGGCGCTGTTTGCGGCAGGGCGCTGCGCCTACCTCGTCGCCGCTCTGGTTCCCGTCTCGCTCTGCCTTTTCGTCCTGTCGCGTGCCGTGGACCTGGAACTGGCCAACCTCAATCTCGTCCACGGGATTCCCGCCCTGCTCGGCTCCGCTCTGCTTCAGTTTAGCCTTACCCTTTGCCTCTCCCTCTGCGCGTTCTGGCTGCTCGATGTCAGCGCCCTGATCTTTTTGGTCTACGCCCTTGAGTTTCTCGCCGGCGGCCATGTCTTTCCTCTCGATCTGCTTCCCGCGCCAATCTTCGCCGTGGTCCGCCTCCTGCCTTTTGCCTACGAGTACTGGTTCCCGACTGCGGCCCTTTGCGGAACCCTGACCGAAGGAGCCTGGAAAGCCGGCCTCTGTCTTCAGTACGGGTGGGCTTTTTTCTTTCTCGTCCTTGCCCATTTTATTTGGAAAGCCGGTCTCCGGCGCTACACCGCCGCCGGCGGCTAAAGCAAAGTGAAGCTGCTCCGTCTTTGGCTTTTGCAGGTTCGCTATGCGGCCACCCGGGAACTCATGTTCCGCGCGAGTTTCTTCGTCTGGGTGGCCGTGGAGCTGGCTTGGTTTGTTCTCCAGCTCGCTTTTGTCGGGGTGATCTACCACCACGTGGACGAGGTGGCCGGCTGGAGCCGGAATGAAATGATTGTGCTGGTTGCCACCAATCAGCTGGTCATCCAGATCTTCACCGCTTTTCTGATGCCCGGCCTCACGAAACTTCCCGAACTGGTCCGCACCGGAAAACTCGACTTTGTCCTGCTCAAGCCGGCACCGCCGCCGTTTCTCGTCAGCACTTCTCATCTGGAAATCGGTCCACTCGCCAACGGGGCCATCGCAACCGTGGTTCTGGTCGGGGCCGTTCAAGGATTGGGCCTACACCCCTCGCTGGCGGAAATCGGCTCGTATCTCGCCCTGATTTTCGCCGGCCTACTGGTCCACTATGCGGTCCTGATGGGCCTGGTCTCCCTGACTTTCTGGATCATCCAGGCCGAATCGGTCCTGCTCGGGTACTATACGATCTTCCATGTGGCCCGGATTCCCCGGGAAGCCGCCACCGGCTGGTTCCGGATCGCCTTTACTTTTGCAATTCCCCTTCTTCTGGTGGCAAATGTCCCCGCCTCGAGCCTAATCCGCGGACTGGAACCTGGTCCGATCTTTCTCTTTCTTTTCTCCAGCGTGGTGGTGGCAGTTTTGGCCACTTCTTTCTTCCTCCTTGGATTACGCCGGTATCAGAGTGCTTCCAGTTGAGGCGGGGGGCTGTTTTCCGCTAAGCTGATTGGCTATGCCCGCCACCGTCCGCCTGCCCGCCGCCCGCCGTCTTCCCGAGACTGCCCGCACCCTTCGCCGGCTTGGGATCCGCTTTTCTCCGCAGGCCCTCCTGACCATTGCCCCCGCCAAAAAGTGTTCCGACATTCCGCCAAACGTCGTAGGGACGATTCCACCCCTGCTGGTCCCGGAATCCACCTCTCCCGCTCATACGCTCGCCCTTCTCCGTAAGCTCGGCATCTCCTCTCCCAGCCCCTTCTTTGCCGCCGGCAAAGCCGGGCAGATCAATGCCGCCCTCTTCGCCGCCGCCTGCCTCGCGGCCCGCGACCCCAAAACCCGCCGAGCCCTCGACCGCTTCCGTGCCCGCCAAACCTCCTCCGTCCCATCCCAGCCCTAGAATTTCTTTCCCCCTCAACCTTGCCCCTCAAAATGAATCCCCGCCCCAATCCCTACATCGAGGAGCTCGTCCCGTACGAACCGGGCCGCCCCATCTCCGATGTCGCCCGCGAATACGGCCTCGAAACTTCCCAGATCGCCAAACTCGCCTCCAACGAGAACCCGCTGGGCCCCTCCCCCCACGCCCTGCAGGCGATTCGCGACGAACTTCCCTACACCCACCTCTACCCGGACGGCGCCGGCTTGGCCCTGCGCGACGCCATCGCCCAAGCCCATGGCCTCACCCGCGATCATGTCGTCCTCGGCTGCGGCTCCAACGAGATCATTGAGTTCTGCTACCACGCCTTCACCCGCCCGGGAGAAGGCAAGGTGCTGGCCTCGGCCTACGCCTTCGCGGTGTACGGGCTCATGGCCAAACTCTTTGGCGTTCCCTTTGAAGAGGTGCCGGACCGTGATTTCCACCACGACCTCGCCGGCTTCGTCGCCCGCCTCTCCCCCGAGGTGCGCCTCGCTTTTATCGCTTCCCCCAACAATCCCACCGGCACCCGCATCCCCAACGCGGAGCTCACCGCTTTTGTCGAAAAATTTCCCGCCGGCCCCCTCCTCGTCCTCGACGAGGCCTACTACGAGTTCCTCCCCGAACCGCCTCCGTCTGTCCGCTGGGTGAAGGAAGGCCGACCCGTGGTCGTCCTCCGCACCTTTTCCAAGGTCCAAGGCCTGGCGGGATTACGCATCGGTTATGGCCTCGCCCGGCCGGATATCGCCGCCGTTCTCCAAAAGTCCCGCCAACCCTTCAACACCTCTTCCCCCGCTCAGGCTGCGGCCCTCGCCGGCTTGGCCGATACCGAGCACGTCCGCAAAACTGTGGCTCTCACCCTCACGGGTCTCGAGCGCCTCCAGGCCTTCCTGAAAAAACTCGGGCTCCGCTTCATTCCCGGCACGGCCAATTTCGTCATGGTCGAGGTCGGCGACGGCGACGCGGTTTTCCGGGAGCTCCAGAAACGCGGACTCATCGTTCGTCCGCTGCGCAGTTACCGCCTTCCGTCCTGGATCCGGATCTCCATCGGCACCCCTGAGCAGATGACCCGGCTCGAGGAGGCCCTGTCTCACGTCCTGGCCGCCCGGAAATGAAGCCGGCCAAAATTTCTGTCCTCGCCCCCGGGCTGATTGGCGGGTCCGTCGCCCTCGCCGTGGCTCAGACTTTTCCCCAAACCTCACTGGTGATCTGGTCGCGGAAGAAAGAATCCCTATCTCCCATCCAAAAGGCGCTGCCCAAAGCCCAGGCCAGCACGGACCTTTCCGCCGCGGCCGGTTCCGACCTCGTCATTCTCGGCGCTCCAGCTTCGGTCCTGGCACCTCTGGTCCAATCTCTGCTCCCGCACCTCTCCACCCAAACCCTCGTCACAGACGTGGCCAGCGTCAAAGCCCCAGTGGAGAAAGAGCTCGCCCCCCTTCTCGCCGGCCGCGCCCGCTGGATTGGCTCCCATCCCATGGCCGGGTCGGAAAATTCCGGCTTCTCCGCCGCCCGCGCCGATCTTTTCCAAGAAGCCGCCGTGATCCTCACCCCCGGTCAGAATACTCTGCCGGAAACCGTGCAGGCTGCCGCCGGATTTTGGCAGGCTCTTGGGGGCCGCATCCTCCAGCTCGATCCGACGGAGCACGACCGGCAGGTCGCGCGCATCAGCCATCTTCCTCACGCCGTGGCCGCCGCCCTGGTCCGCGCTGCGGGAAAATCGGGCCTGTCCCTGGTCGGCCCCGGCTACCGTGACACCACCCGCGTGGCCGCCGGCCCCTCCAACCTCTGGGCCGAAATCCTACTCGGCAACCGTGACGAAATCCTTGCGACCCTGAAGGAGTTCCGCCATGGCCTCCAGGAGATGGAGGCTTCCCTGGAAAAACGGGATGCCCCGGCCTTGGTAAAGTTTTTGGATGAAGCCGCCCAAATCCGGCGCAATCTTCCCCGCTCATGAGCCAGCTGGAAATCCGCCCGCTCCGCAAGTTGGAGGCCGAGTTCTCCGTCCCCGGAGACAAAAGTATCTCCCACCGCGGTATCATGCTCGGAGGTCTCGCCCACGGAACCACCCGCATCCGCGGATTTCTGCCCGGAGAAGACTGCCTTTCCACACTCCATGCTTTTCAGGCCCTGGGCTGCCGGGTGGATCGCGTGGCTCCCGACGAGGTGGTCATGGAAGGACGAAACGGTCAGCTGCTTGCCCCCGCCGAACCGATCGACTGCGGCAACAGCGGCACCACCATGCGGCTGCTCGCCGGCATCGTGGCGGGGCAAGCCTTCACCACGCGTTTGTTTGGGGACGCTTCCCTCAGCCGCCGACCCATGGCCCGCATCGCTGAACCGCTGCGCCTGTTTGGTGCGGAAATCCTGTGTGAGGGAAACGGGGATCGCCCTCCCTTGACAATCCGGGGCAAGCCACTGCAGGCCATTTCCTACAAGAGCAAGGTCGCCAGTGCCCAAGTGAAGTCATGCGTGCTGCTCGCGGGGTTGCAGGCCCAGGGAAGAACCGACTTCTCGGAGCCCTCCCTCTCCCGCGACCACACGGAAAGGCTCCTGCCCGCCTTCGGGGCCACTTTCCGCCGGGAAAAAAACCACCTCATTCTGCACGGACCCCAACGGCTCGAGGGAACCGATCTCGAGGTGCCGGGGGATTTCTCCTCCGGGGCGTTTTGGATCGTCCTCGCGGCCGGACTCCGCGGATCCAAACTAACCCTTCGTCGTCTCGGCTTGAACCCCACCCGCACCGCCCTGCTCTCCGCCCTGCTTCGCATGGGCGCCGGAATCGTGGAGAAAGTGGAAGAACCCCTGCCCGAACCGATGGGCACCGTCTATGTGGAAGGCGGCACCGAACTGCGCGCCACCACGGTCGGCGGCAAGGAGATCCCCGCTCTGATCGATGAAATTCCCATCCTCACCGCCGCGGCGGCCCTCGCCAAAGGCATTACGGAAATCAAGGACGCGGAGGAGCTCCGCCACAAGGAGAGCGACCGTCTGGCTGTCATGGCCAAGAATCTGCGTCTGTTCGGCGTGCCGGTGGAGGAACGTCCGGACGGCCTGGCCATCGAGGGCGGCCGCTCCCTGGTCGGCGCCGAAGTCGAAAGCCACGGCGATCACCGTATCGCCATGTCCTGCGCCATTCTCGGCCTCCTCGCGAAAGGCCGCACCCTCGTGAAGGACACCGACTGCATCGAGACGAGCTACCCCGGCTTCGCCAAACAGATCGCTTTGCTGCAGGAACTGGGTCGCTGAGCATGCTGCACCCGGTCATCTGCATCGACGGCCCCGCCGCCTCCGGCAAAAGCACCGTCGCCCGCCTGGTCGCGAAGGACCTTGGGTTTGTTTACGTCGACACCGGCGCCATGTACCGCGCCTTCACCTTTCTCACGCTGGAAGCCGGCCACGACCCCACCTCCCGGGAACGCATCCGGCAACTTCTCCGCAAGGTGGATTTTCAGGCCACCATCCATCAGGGCGAAATTCAGTTGCACGAAGGCGGCAGGGATCTGGGGCCGCACACGCGTCTGCCGGAGGTGAATGCGGCCGTGTCCCCCGTCTCCGCCCTCCCGGAGCTACGGGAATATCTGGTGAACGTGCAGCGGAAGCTTCGTCTCTCCGCCCCGCTGGTGATGGAGGGCCGGGACATCGGTACCGTCGTCTGTTCCGATAGCCCCTACAAATACTTCATCGATGCGTGCCCCAAGGTCCGGGCCGCACGGCGCCAGAAGCAGGGGGAGCGCGATGATCTCGCCGCCCGGGACAAGCTCGACTCCTCCCGCGCCGCTGCGCCCCTCCTCCGCGCGGCCGATGCCAAACTCTTGGATAGCGGACAACACGATGCCCGGACTCTGGCCGATCTGATCGTAAATGAGGTTCGCACCCGTCTTTCCCCCGCACCGTCCGTCCCATGAAGGTCTGGCCGTTCTGGTTCCATTGCTGCCGCCTCTTTTCCTATTTCTTCTTCCGAACCTTTCACTTCATGCGCAGCCGGGGCGTGGAGTCCCTACCTCCGGGACCTCTGATCCTTGCCCCCAACCACGCGAGCTACTTCGATCCGCCCGCCGTGGGCTGCAATGTCCCCCGGGTGACTTACTACCTCGCCCGTCACACCCTCTTTGCTCCTCCGATCGGATCCTGGCTCCTTCCCTCGATCGGCTCCATTCCCGTCAATCAAAACTCCCCCGGCCCCTCTTCCTTGAAGAACATTTTTGAAGTCCTGAAAAACAAGGGAACTTTGGTCCTTTTTCCCGAAGGAGCCCGCACTATGGACGGGGATCTGGGCAAAGCTGAGCCCGGCATCGGCCTGATTGCCGCCCGCACCGGAACCCCTGTGGTACCAGTCCATATCATCGGCAGTCGGGCGGCTCTACCCCGAGGGGGAAGTTGGCGCCCCTTCCGAACCATTCACGTGGTCTACGGCCAGCCCATGCGCTTCCAGGGCGATCCCAAAAACCGGGAGGACTACCAAAAATTTGCCGACGAAATCATGTCGGCCATCGCCAACCTTAAAGATTTTTAGACGCCGTTGCCCTGGAGAGACGGCCTCTAAAACAGCCGGTTTTTAATCCCAAAGCTTGTCGATTCCCCGTCTCACGGCCGCAAACATCTCATCGATCTGCGGCTCGGTGATCACCAGCGGCGGCGAGAAGGCCAGCAGGTCGCGGATGCCGCGCACGATTGCCCCCTCCTTCCGCACCTTGGCGGCCCCCAGAATGCCGAGATTCATCCCCGGCTTCAGATCTTTCCTTCCCCCCTTCGGCACCAACTCCATCGCCCCAATGAGACCTAACCCGCGCACCTCCCCCACTGCCGGATGCCCGACAAACTCCTGCAGCTTCTTTTGGAAATAGGGCCCGGTCTTCTCCTTCGTCCGCTCCACCAACTTCTCTTTGGCGATGATGTCGAGATTGGCCAAGGCGGCCGCCGCCGACACCGGATGGCCGGTGTAAGTAAAGCCGTGCGCAAAGTAACCACCCTTCATCAAGGCCTCTGCGATCGGTTGCGCCACCATCGTTGCGCCCATCGGCACATAGCCACTGGTCAGACCTTTGGCCAAAATCATCAGATCCGGCTGCAGATCCCACATTTCGCTGAGGAACCAGCAACCCATCCGCCC
>JBEANM010000050.1:0-15138 GCA_041165425.1 Verrucomicrobiota bacterium | reverse complement strand
TCCGGTTTCCGCCCCGTCTTTTTCCAAATCTGCGTCTCGGGAAACTTCACCCCCAACTCCCGGTAAATCTCCGTCATCCGGTGCACGGAGGGATGCAAGAGGATCGGTAAGCCGGCCTTCTGCAGCCCGGCCAGTAGCTCTTGGCTTTTGCCGAGCGAGTAGCCCAGCAGAACCGGCACCTCCCCGTCTTCCACCGCGCCCCGACAAAAAGCGAGAATGTCCCGCATCACTTGCGCAGCTGGCGGAAACTGATAACGCGGCAGCCCATAGGTCGTCTCCATCACCAGCACGTCCGCCGGCAAAGGGCGGCACGCCTCGGAAGATCCTCCCTCCCGCAATTTAAAATCACCCGTGTAAAGCAGGCTGGTCCGGTCAGGCCGTGTTCTTTCCACCCAAGCCATCGCCGAACCAAGGATATGACCGGCGGGCGTCAAACGCAGGACCGCCCCACCTCCCAGCGGAAAAGGTCTCCCAAAGGGAATCTCCCGGATTTTCGTTCCTTTTGGCGTCCGGGCTTTCAGCAATCGCGCCGTGGGGGGACTCGCCAAAATCTCTCCATGGGCCGCGAGATGGTCATAGTGTGCGTGCGAAACCAAGGCCCGTTTTTGCGGTCGTTGCGGATCCATCCAAAGATCGACCTGCGGGAGATAAATTCCTCTATCTTTCGCCTCCACCACCCAGTCCGACCCTTTTTTCTCACCCGTTCTTTTCATCTTTCTCCCCAGCTTAATCCGAATCTGCCACCGACCCAATGCAGCCCTTTCCATTTCCGCACCAAAACAGAACGAGGACTTTTGCCCCTGCGGGGTAAAAAAGTTTATGCCGATGGCACGGTTTCATGTTTTTTAGCCCAAAAAATCGGTTTTTTTAAAAAACTTTATTACATTGTCCATCAAAGCTTTGCGTGTGTTTTTATGCCCCTGACCCTTGACATTTTTGGACCCCCATAAAAAAAAGTCCGAACATTCTTACGTCGCGCCGTTCTAACCCCATATGAAAACAAACATGGAAGTCACCAGAGAAAAGGCTCCGGTTGTTCGGGAGAAAGATCTCCCCGCCGCCCTCCAGTCCTACCTCAAGGGCATCGGTGAGACCCCCCTCCTCAATCGGACCGAGGAGGTCAAACTCGCCCGTCGCGTTCGCCGCGGCGACCAACCTGCCCGCGAGCTGATGATCAAATCGAATCTCCGCCTCGTGGTGAAAATCGCCGCCGATTATAACCACTGCGGTCTGCCGATTCTCGACCTCATCTCGGAAGGCAATCTCGGCCTGATGAAGGCCGTGGACCGCTTCAAGCCCGGCCGCGGCGTAAAATTCAGCACCTACGCCTGCTGGTGGATTAAACAGTCCATCCGCCGGGCCCTCGCCAATCAGGGCAAAACCGTCCGTCTCCCCGTCCACCTGGTGGACAAGATCCAGCGCTTGCGCCGGGTCAGCTCCGCCCTCGGCAATGAACTGGGCCGTGAGCCCACCGATGCCGAGTTGGCAGACGAACTTCAGGTAGAAACCGGACGGGTCACCAAGCTCCGCGAGGTGTCCGCCGGCACTGTCTCCCTCGACGTCGCCATCGGACAAGAGGGCGAGGACGGCACCCTGGTCGACCTACTGGCCGACCCCGAGGCGAACTGCAGATCCTGCAGCTCCGCTTCGGGCTGGGGGACAGCAAGGAGCGCACCCTGGAGGAAGTCGGCGAACAGCTGCACGTCACCCGGGAGCGGATCCGCCAGATTCAAAACGCTGCGCTGACCAAACTGCGCAAGCGTCTCCTTAAGGAGGAAAACTTCCCGGAATACTTCCGGAACCTCGTCAACCGCAGCGGACTTGTCCGTCTCGCCTGACGACTCCGGATTTCGGAGATCCCATCGCCCGGGCCCTTTCCCCATCGGGGGCCCCGGGCGATGGTGTTTTCGTTCACGTTCACGTGTAGCGTTCACGAACCTCCGTGAATCCAAAGCCCAAATCCCCTCGCCCCCATCCCGAACTGCCCGCCTCCGCTCTTTATGCCTCCCCCTCCCTCGGTCGCCTCTGGAAAAAGGTCCACTGTTCTTGCTCCCCCTTTCTCAAACGTCCAGCCGTCCGACGTCTTTACCAAACCCCGGCCACCATTCTCCGTAAAAAACTAGCCCCTTCTTACTCCTTGATCGCTCTCGGCTGCGCGGATGGGGCCAAAGAGTCTCTGCTCCTTAAAAAACTCCCCCCACCCACTTTCCTGATCGCCGCCGACACCAACCTCGCTCTCGCGCGGCGAGCCTCTCGCCGTCTCCCAGCTCATCAAAAAACCTGCCGTAAGATCGACCTCTCCAAACCCCTGCCCGCTTTCCATCTCCCGCTTTCCACGCACAGAGTTTTCACCCTATTCGGTGTTCTACCCAACCTCGAGCCTCTCCCACTCCTGCGCCGCATCTCTGGCATGATGGAAAGCGGGGATCTTTTCCTCTTCAGCGCCAACCTCGCTCCCGGCAAATCTGCCTTTGCCGGAGCCCGCAAGATTCTTTCCCAATACGACAACCCACCCACCCGCCGTTGGTTGGAAGCGGCCATTCGCCGCTATCGCCCCAAACTGCCCCGAGGCCGACTGGACTTCAGCGTTCAGCCCGATCCTCGACAGCACTCCCTTGCCCGGATCGAAGCCCGCTGGATCACTGGCCAAAGGACTTGGATCGTCTTTTCCTCCCGCCGACCCACCGTTGCCCAGGTCGAAATCTGGATTTCTAAGGCTGGGCTCAGTAAAGCCTCTCGTTTTCTCGACCCCCGCGGCGAAGAAGCCCTCTGGCTGGTAGGCCGCAGTGCGGCCAGGAGATAGCAGATAGAAGATAGGATATTGGGAAATTACCTGTCTTCTATCTCCTAACTCCTAACTCCTACTATCCACCCAATTCTCCTCTCGAAACCGGATTTTGCCTCACCTACGATAACCTGATGGGCGCATCCCTCCGGGCCAAAATTATGTCGGGCGTCATCGCCCTGCTCGTTCTCTTCGCCGGCGCCCTCGCTTTTACCCTGGTCCTGATCGAGGACTCCTCCATGGAGTTACAGGCCATCGAGGAGTACCACCTTCCTCTCAACAAACAGATGAACCTGCTCGATATCTACACCTTTGAGCTCGAAATCATCGCCCACAAAGTGGTCAACGGAAACCGCCCCAAAGAGAGAATCCTCCAGGACCAACAGCGGGCCCAGGAACTGGAGAGGATAGTCTCTGGCATTTTCAAGGACTCCGTAGAACTGGCGGAACGCGGCAGCAACGACGAGCGAAATGACCTTCATGACCGTTTGGGCATGGCCCGACTAATCGGCGCTGTCCGCACCTTGGAAGTGGGAACCCGCGCATTCATGCGGGCTGCCATGCAAGCTGTGGACCTGGGCGCAAAGGGCAAAACCGCTGAGGCCAAAAAAGCTCTAGAGGAAATGAACAACTACGAGGACCTGAATCCCGTCTTTGAAAGAATCCGTAACCGAGCTAGCGAACTGGCGGCTGGCTCCCTCAACGAGACCGACCAGAATATTCAGCATATTATCCGGGCGAATCTGGTCCTTTTCGCCGCGGCCGGTATTCTTGGTTTCCTTGTCTTTCTCTTCATCACCGGTCGACTCCAAACCGCCTTCCGCCGCCTTACCTCAGCTTTTCGCCAGACCGCCGAAGGCGAGTTTTCCGATCCCCTCCCCGTCACTTCCCACGACGAAATCGGCGACCTCACCACCTCTTTCAACCAGATGGTCGAGCAGCTCAAATCCAAGGAGAAGCTCCGTGAGGCCTTTGGTCAGTTTCTGGATCCTCGGATTGTCGCCAACGTGGTCGATGCCACCAGTGGCCAACTCAAGGAGGTGGCGGAACGCCGGAGCGTCACGATTTTCTTTTCCGACATCTCCAACTTTAGCGGCATTGGGGAACAGCTCACCGCTGGTAATCTCGTCCGCCTCCTCAACCGTTACTTTACCGCCTCCACCGAGGGCATCCGCGCCCACCACGGAATCGTCGACAAGTTTATCGGTGATGCCGTCATGGCCTTTTGGGCCAGCCCGTTCTCCGAGGGTGAAACCCATGCCTTGGACGGCTGCCACGCCTGCCTCGATCTGCGGGACGCGTTTACCAAGGTCGGACAAGAAATCTCTGAGATCACCGGCCTTCGCCGTAACGTGCCCAAGTTCCACGTTCGCATGGCCTTAGCCACCGGAGACACCGTCATCGGTACGGTTGGTTCCGACACCACCAAATCCTTCACGGTGATCGGCGACACCGTAAACATCGCCTCCCGCTTGGAAGGGGTGAACAAAATTTACGGCACCACCATCCTCCTTAATGAGGAGTGCTATCACCTCGCCGAGACCGGCATCGAAGCCCGGGAGATCGACCTGGTCACCGTTTTTGGCAAGGTGGAGCCCGTCCGGATCTATGAACTGCAGGGGCGCCAGGGTTCCCTCTCCCCCACCCTCGCCAAACTGAACAACCTGTTTGCGGATGCCCTGCAACTCTATCGGGAACAGAAATGGAAGGAGGCTGAATCCGCTTTCCGCGAGTGCCTGAAAATCCGTGAAAATGACGGCCCTTCCCTGGAGTTCCTCACCCGCATCGCCAACTTCGCCCGCACGCCCCCGCCTAAGGACTGGAACGGTGTCTGGCAAACCGCCTCTAAATAAATGGGGGCAGACCCCATGTTTCGCTTCTTCCATGGCTGGGTGTAACCCAAGGAGACACCTGACTCATGCCTGTGCGGCACTTATTTTGTGCGCCAGCAAACTTTGCGCTCAACCCTTTCCTTGGCCGGAAGGCGAAAAACTCACCTATTTGATTGAATGGGGTTTAATTCCTGCCGCCGAAGGCACCTTCACCGCCACGGCGGAGCCCGGCAAGGAAGGCGTACAGAGGTTCGACCTCTATCTCCGCTCCCGCGGCCCGATTGAAGCTTTCTACCCTATTCGCAGCCGCTTCCTTTCTCTCACTCAGACCCAGCCCTGGCGCTCGCTGGAATACCGTCAGAACCGCAGCGAAGGCGGAAACGTTCGCACCCGCAGGACGGTCCCGGAGTACTCCGTGAAACTGGGCCGCTTTTGGCCCGCGCCAGACAAACCGGAGGAGAACTTCGATCTGCCGGAAGGCCCCTGCGAGGACTTCGGTTCTATGCTGTACCATATGAGGGCATATCCGTGGAAAAAGGGCGAGTCCGTCACTTGGAATATCCTGGAAAACAAGGAGCTTCTCTTCGGGAAGATGACCTGCACCGAAATTGGAGAGATCGAACTAGAGGACCGGGAGCCCCGTCGACTGATCCAGCTCCGCTGTGAACCCGTGGGAGCCTCGAGACGCCATCAAGGCTGGCTGGATCTCTGGATCACCGACGACGAGCGCCGGCTCCCCCTCCACGCTCATCTCAAGTTCCGCTACGGCACGTTTAAGATCCACCTCATCCGCGGAGGCGGGCCCGGCAACGACTATATGCCCGACGACGAACCCATTCCCGTCTACGCCGATACCGACACCCCGATTCGGTAGGATACTTTTGATCAAGTGGCTATTGGGGATTTTCGCTCTCCCTTTACCCAAATCCGAAATTCTAATCCTTCCACCTTTTCACGTTCCACTTTCCACCTTCCTCTGGCCTAAAGGTAAGACATCCCGTCTCCGCCAACTTGAGCAGGTCGATTCCTTCCATCCACGCCTGCTCCGCAAAATCCACCGACAAGGAACTGTCTTCCTCCAGCGCCCGCGACCAGCGCACCACCATGCTGGGCTGAACCGCCTCCAGCCACTCCCGGGTGAGGTTGGCTTCCCCTCCCTTGGCTGGACCCTGCACCAAGACCCCGGACTGCAACCCGGACCCATGCTCAAGAATCAACTCCCGTTCCACTTCCCCGGAGATCGATCCCGCCCAAAGCAGCCGTGCCTCTCCATGTTCCAAACACAAAACCATTCCATCTTCCTCACTTCTGCCTTTCCCACCCGAGACCGGGGGCCAGAGCACCCGCACTTTCCAATCCGGCCCCAGCAGGGCCTCCTCTCCCGTCCGCCAGAACTGTTTCCCCTCTTTTCTTTTCTCCAACTCCCCCAGCCACGTCTTCAGGGCCGGTGACCGCGTCGCCGTGCCGGTCTCGGCCCACCAACCTACCCGCATCGCCCGAACCAGCTCGCTCGCCGCGCCCAGTCGGTCGGAAATTCCAGCGGTAAGGATCACCCCTTGCAAGGAGTTCACCCCATGCCAGTGCAAAAAGGGCCTCACCGTATAGGCCCAGGCTCTTTTCGACCCCGGATCGATCAACCACTTGCCACCGTTGCCCGAAATCAGGGCGGGGGCCGAGTTCTCCACTGCCACCACCTGAATCCACGGCCCCTTTTCCAGCCATGCCCTGGGATCGGCCACGGCGAACTGCCCCCCTGGCCAGGTGGCCAGCCAACCCAACCCTGCCGCCAGCAAATGCACCAGCTTGGCATTGAGCCAGTTGATTCCGGCGCTCGCGGCCAAGGAAATCACCCCCACCACTGAGGAAAAGGCGGCCAGCGCCGTCACCGCCCCCGCCAACGGAGCCGCCAACATATTAGCGACCAGCGCCACCGGAATGATCTGGTGAAAAAGCAGAATTCCGGGGATCAACGACCCCACCCAGGCCGCCGCCGAAGCGGCAATCACGGTCGCCACCGCCACCCAACCGCGAAAAACCCATACCCGCGCTGGTGCCACCAGCCTTCGGGGAATCCAGGGATCCGGCCGTCCTGTCTCTACCAATTTCTCCTGCCACCGCCCGCTGAATATCATCAGTCCTGCCACCACGAGAAAAGAAAGCTGAAAACCCGGATCCAAAACCTGACCCGGATCCCATAGAAGCAGGGCCAACAGGGCTACCCCCAGCCAATTCGCCGGATCCATGGGCCGGCCCAAAATCCATCCGAGATAAAGCACGGAAATCATCACAAAAGCCCGCTGGGCGCTGGCCTCCATACCCGTTGCCAAACAAAACAGAAAAACTACCGGCAGGGTCAGCCAGGCCCAACGCCACCGGACCGCCCCGGTCAACGCCAGAATCCACAGGAGAAGTCCCGCAACTACTGCCAGGTTCTGCCCGCTAACCGCAAACAGGTGCAACGTCCCGGTCTCCCGGAAATCCTCCCGCAGATCCTCACCTACCCCGTCCCGGTAGCCGAAAAGCATCGCGGCGATCAACCCAGCCGCCTCGGGATCTTTCTCCAGTCCAGCGGAGGTGGTCCGGATCATATGGGCCCGCAGGGTTCCCGCCATCCGTGCCAAGCCCGCTCCGGGTTGGGGTCCGAGGTTTATCATTTCGTCCGATTGAACGCGGAATTGGAAATCGATGCCCCGGGATCGAAGATAAGCCCGACGATTGAACTCGCCGGGATTTTTCGGCTCCTCGGGTAGGCTGAGATATCCGGCCGCCTGGATCCGATCGCCCACTTTGGGCCCATGTTCCGGGGCGGGGTCGATTCGCACCAAAATCCGTCCCGAACATCTCTCCCAATCCTGGTCGCCTTGCATGGAATCCACCACCATCTCGGTTTCGAGGACCTTTTTGCCCCCTTCCCAAATTCGCTCCGTCGGCAACTCCGCCACCCACCCCTGCAGAATGGCTGTTTCTCCCTCCCCTCCCGCTCGTGCCCGCAGGGATTCCGCGGAAGGAGCAAAGACCCTGGCTCCGGCGTACAGCACGAAAACGGCGAAGACAAAAAGCCAGATCGCCGACGTCCTAACTCTTTTCGGCCCGAGCCAAGCACATGCCGCCCCAAAAGCACTGATCAAAGTCCAAACCACCGGGCGTGGCTGGATCCACAAACCCACCAGGGTTCCCGCCAAGCTTGCCAATGCCACCGCCACCAACGGCCGCCTCACCGGCCAAGCCGAGCTCATGCCTGCAGATGATTAAGCGGCGTGTAACGGCCGATTTTCAAGTGACGTCCAATGGCGCGCGTGATGAAACCTTTGGCCTTTCGGACGGCTTCCTCGAGCGACCAACCCTTCGCCAGACCCGCACAGATCGCAGCCGAGTAGGTACAGCCGGTGCCGTGCGTTTCCACATTCCGGATGCGCCGGGCCGAAAACACCCGCATTTTTCCATTCGGCCATGCCAGATAATCCTCCGCCTTCTCCAACTGGAGATGCCCTCCTTTGACCAAAAACGGCACCTTCCATTTTTTGGCCAACTCCAGGGCTGCTTCCTTCGCTTGAACCGGATTTCTTAACTTCCTTCCCACCAAACGGGCCGCCTCATCCAGGTTAGGCGTGACGATGGCCGCAATCGGAAAAAGCTCCCGCGCCAGCGCCCGCTCCGCCTCCGGCTTGAGCAGAGCCGCCCCGCTCGTCGCCACCATCACCGGGTCCACCACCAGCTTGGTCTTTCGGCGACGCCGCATTTCCCGCACCACCCGCCGGATGATCCCGGCCGAATAAAGCATCCCGGTTTTGGCTGCCGCCAAGGGAAAAGCCTCGCAGACCAATCGAATTTGCTCCGCCACCATGGAGGGATCCTCCGCCGTGATCCGGGAGACCCGTCCGGGATGCTCCGCCACCACACAGGTCACTGCCGTGGTTCCATATACCCCATAACGGGTGAACGTCTTGAGATCCGCCTGAATCCCCGCCCCGCCGGAATTGTCCGAGCCGGCAATCGTCAGGGTGACTGGGACTTTACGATTCATGGTTGGATTTGGCCGCACCGCTTAAATGAAATCCCAGGCTCAACTTTCCTTCCACTTTCCACCCCTCGTACGTCCTGATGACGGGGTATCTGATCAAAGTAAATATGAATCGCGTGGCCGACCGCGGCTTCGGTCGCTTCCTTGATCATCTCGGTCAGGGTCGGATGCGCGTGGATCGTGTGGGCAATCTCATCCGCCGTCGCCTCCAAGGTCATCCCCAAGCCCACTTCGGCAATCAGTTCCGTGGCCTCCGCCCCGATAATGTGGGCGCCGAGAATCTCGCCGTGCGGTTCCCCAATCAGAATTTTCACCATCCCCTCAGAATCGCCGCTGGCCACGGCCCGACCACTCGCCCGATACGGGAACCGGCCGACCTTGAACTTCAGCTTTTTCTCCTTCGCCGCTGCCTCGGTGAGGCCAATGCTGGCCACCTGCGGCTGGCAGTAGGTGCAGCCAGGGAAGGTCGTCACCTTCTTTGGCTGATACTTGGGATCGAAAATTCCGTTTACCGCCTCAATGGCCTCAAAAGAGGCCACATGGGCGAGCCAAGGCGGTCCGATAATGTCCCCTGCCGCATAAACTCCCGCCATCGAGGACTTGTACCGCGCATCCGTTTTCACATATCCGCGGTCGAGCTCCAGCTTGACCCCGGCATCGAGCGCACCCTCCAGGTTCGCCTGCACCCCCACCGCACAGAGCAGGGCCTCCGCTTCAAGGGTCTTGGCGTTCTTACCCGTCAGCTTCACCTTCACGCCCGAGGCGGTGACGGTGCAGCTTTCCATGGAGACCTCCGTCAGGACAGTAATCCCCTGCTTGGCCAGACTCTTGCCGAGCAGATCGGAAATCTCCTCATCCTCCACCGGCAAAACCCGGGGCTTCATTTCCACGAGGGTCACCTCGGTCCCGAAAGAGTTCAGGAAATACGCAAACTCCACGCCGATGGCCCCGGCCCCGAGAATCACGACGCTTTTGGGCTGCTTCTTCATCTCCAAGGCCTCACGGCTGGTCATCACCTTCTTGCCGTCCACCTTGAGCCCGGGCAGCACCCGAGGTAGACAGCCGGTGGCCAGCAAAACGTTGGTGGCCTCAATGACCTGACTTTTTCCGTCGGCCGTCTTCACCTTGATCTTCCGATCGGCCCCCAGTTTCCCCTCGCCGACGAGGTAATCGACCTTCTTCGCTTTCAGGAGGAATTCCACCCCCTTGGCGATTCGGTCCGAAACATTGCGGCTCCGCCCGATTACTTTGGCGAAATCAAAGGAGACCTTGCCCGTGGTGATCCCGTAATCCTCTGCGTGGAGGATGTGCTGATACACCTCCGCGTTCTTGAGGAGCGATTTGGAAGGAATGCATCCCCAATTGAGACAGGTGCCACCCGCCCGCTCTTTCTCAATGACAACAACCTTTTTGCCCAGCTGGGCGGCACGAATCGCCCCGACATAGCCCGCCGGTCCTCCCCCCAACACTGCCAGATCGTAAGCGGCCATAATATTTTCCCTCTTCCGCCCTTAGAGCAGGAGCACGCCCGGATTTTCCAGCAGTTCCACGAGGGATTTGAGAAACTCTCCGGCCAACATGCCGTCCACCACCCGGTGATCCGCGGATACCGTCAGGCTCATTCTTTCACCCGGTACCACCGCGCCGTTGGCCGCAAGGACCGGCTTCTTGACCACCGTGCCCACCGCCAGAATCGCCGCCTGGGGAGGATTAAGAATCGCCGCAAACTTCTCCACTCCGATCATGCCGAGATTGCTCACCGTAAAGGTTCCGCCCGTGTACTCCTCCGGTTGCAACTTTCCGGCCTTGGCCTTGGCGCCAAGTTCCTTCGCCTCGCGCGCAATCGTCCGAAGATCCTTGGCATGGGCGTTGCGGATCACCGGGGTGATCAGTCCGTCCGGCAGGGCCACGGCAAAGGCAAGATGAACCGCCCCGTGTTGCCGGATCACATTCCCCTCCCAGGAGGAGTTCACCACGGGCACGCGCCGCAGGGCCTCCACCGCCGCCTTGAGGATAAAATCATTCACGCTGAGTTTGAGATTCGCCTTGGCCAACTCCAGGGCCTCGTTGGCCGAGGCCCGCAACCGTCCGAGTGGTGCCGCATCCGCCTCCCGCTCCACGTAGAAATGCGGGGCCGTGGTCTTGCTCTCCACCAAACGGCGGGCAATCGCTGCCCGCATCTGCGAGACAGGCTTCGTCGAATCCTGCGCGATTGGTTTTCCGCCAAAGAGGCTGGCGGTCGGCCGAGTTCCCCCGCCCGGAGCTCCTTCGACATCCTTGCGGACAATCCGGCCCCCCGGGCCGGTTCCGGCCAAGCGGGTCAGATCGACGCCCTTCTCCGCGGCAATTTTCTTGGCGAGGGGCGAAGCTTTCACCCTCCCGGAAGACGAAGTAGAGACCGGAGCCGGGGCGGGCGCAGAAACTGGGGCGGAGGAACTGACCGTGGCGGTGGTGGCCGTGGCCGCGGATGTAGGCTTGGTCGGAGCCGGAGCATTGACGGCCTCCACCTTCTCCCCGGGTTCGCCAACGACCGCAATCCGGCCGTTCACCGCCACTTTGGAGCCTTCCGGGGCGGCAATGAGGAGGATTGTCCCCTTATCGAAAGCTTCCAGATCCATCGTGGCTTTGTCGGTCTCCACCTCGGCGATGACTTCGCCGGGCTTGATGGTGTCCCCGACTTTCTTGTGCCACTTGGCCAGCACGCCTTCCGTCATGGAAGGGCTCAATGCCGGCATGGTGATCTCTTTGGCCATGGAAATTTCTGGAGCCCTTAGGCCAGGGTCTTCTGCGCGGCCTCGACGACCCGCGCCTCGCTCGGCATGACCGCCTGCTCGAGAACCTTGGCGTAGGGCTGAGGCACGTCGAGACCGGTGACCCGCTCGATGGGCGCGTCGAGGTTGTCGAAGGAGCGGTGCTGGATCTCGTAGGCGACCTGTGCGCCCCAGCCGGCATAGGGCTTGTTCTCTTCCACAATGACCACCCGGTTGGTCTTCGCCACGGAGGCAAGGATCGCGGGAATATCGAGCGGCTTGATCGTGCGGAGGTCGATCACTTCAGCGGAAATGCCATCGGCCTCCAGTTTCGCAGCTGCCGCGAGGGCCACATGGGTGGAGGCACTGTTGGCGATCAGGGTGACATCGGAACCCTCGCGGCGAATCCGGGCCTGCCCGATGGGGATGACCAGATCGCCTTCGGGCACCTCGTCCTTGAAGCCGTACAATTTTTCATTTTCGATGAAGCAGACCGGATTGTTGGAGCGGATCGCACTCTTGAGGAGACCCTTGGCATCGTCCGGGAACGCCGGGGTGATTACCGTGAGGGCCGGCACATTCGCGTACCAGTTTTCCGGAGTGTGGGAGTGGGTGGCCCCCACCTGCAGACCGGCCCCGGAGGAGCCGCGGAAAACGATCGGGATGGAGTACTGCCCGCCGCTCATGTAACGGATCGCGCCGGCGTTATTGACGATCTGGTCATAGGCGACCATGGAAAAGCTCCAGGTCATGAACTCGACCACGGGACGCAGCCCCATCATGGCGGCACCGACACCTAACCCGGCAAAACCGGATTCGCTGATCGGAGTATCGATGACCCGCTTCGGGCCGAACTTTTGCAACAGGCCGGAGCTGACCTTGTAGGCACCCTGATATTCCGCCACCTCTTCCCCCATCAGGAACACGCGCTCATCCCGCTGCATCTCTTCGCTCAACGCCTGGTTGAGCGCTTCCCGCATGGTGATCACGGCCATGGCTAGCTCCCGACGGGCGGGCGGAACTCCGCCATCTGGTCTTCTGGGGCAAAAATATCTTCAAACACCGTCGGCACTTCAGGATCGGGGGAGGATTCGGCGTAAGCGATGGAATCCTCCGCTTCGGCGACGCACTGCCGCTCGATCTCTTCGTACTGTTTCTCGGTCAGGGCCTTTTCCTTGTAGAGCCGGTCCCGGAAGAGGGCGAGTGGCTCGGCCTGTTTCTTGCGGGTCTCGATCTCATCCTTGGTCCGGTAGTGGCCCGGATCCGACATAGAGTGGCCGCGATACCGGTACGTTTTGATTTCCACGAGCGAAGGCAGGCTCTCGGTGCGGGCCAGTTGGACCGCATCCCACATCTTACTGCGGACATCGTCCAGATCGGACCCGTCCGCGGTGATACCGGCCATGTCGTAACCGTCGGCGCGCTTGACGAGCGGATACCCGGCGGAGCTGCGGTGCTGGCTGGTGCCCATGGCGTACTCGTTGTTCTCGATGACGTAGATGACGGGAAGTTTCCACAAGGCTGCAAGGTTGAGGGCTTCGTGGAAGGCACCTTGGTTGACCGCGCCATCGCCTAAATAACAAACGGTGACCTCACCGGTCTGGTTGTACTTTTGGGCAAAGGCAATCCCGGCTGCGAGGGGTGTCTGTCCCCCGACGATGCCGTGGCCGCCGTGAAAATGCTTTTCCTTGCTGAAAAAGTGCATCGAGCCGCCCTTGCCGCGGGAGCAACCGGTGATTTTGCCGAAAAGTTCGGCCATACACTCCCGGGCGCTCATTCCCCGGGCGAGGGCGTGGCCATGATCCCGGTAGGCGGTGATGACCGCATCATTCTCGTTGAGCGTGGAGATGGAACCGACGGCAACGGCCTCTTGGCCGATATAGAGATGGCAAAAACCGCGGATCTTGGCCTGCATGAAGGCCTGGGCGGCCTTCTGCTCGAACCTACGGATGAGAACCATCTTGCGGAGCAGATCCACGCGCTCGGAGGGTGTCAGGGTAGGCAGAACCGCCGGGGACTTGCCCGGTTTCTCCTTCGACCGCGTCTTTTTTGCTCCTGCCGTTGCCACCGTGTGGGCTCCTTGGGTTGTGCCGACCGGGAAAGCCCGGAAAGCGTTGCCTCAAACCATGACACTATGCCCGAACCACGGAGCTTTTCAATTCCAAGATGAACCGATGCTTACCCTTGCCGCTCAAAGAGATCCGGCATGACCTCCGTCCCCCACCGCCAAGCCATCGGCATCGCCTGATAACCAATGTGCCCCTGCCCCACCTCCCGGTAGTGGACCCCACCCCACTCCTTCGCCAAATTTTGCAATTGGGCGGGACGGGCGATCCGGTCATGCCGCCCACCCACCAGCAGGATTTTATCGGGAGAAACTTTCGGTTTCCCGAAAGACGGACAGACCATGGGCAGCATCCGCGAGGCCTGTTCCCGGCTTAACCCCCGGGCCTCCATCTGCCGGCGGATCACCCACCCGCCCGGTGAATCCCAGATGGCCGTGCCCACATCCGGAATCGGTTGCACCAGCCAGGCACAGGTCAGATCCGGTTCATGGCATAGGGTCAATGAGGCCACCCATCCGCCAAGACTCATCCCCCAAAGGCCAACCCGCGGAGCCCCCGCCTCCCGGGCCATCCGCGCCACCATCCGGGTTTCCGCCACCGCCTGCCGGATCGTCTCCGCACTCCGGATCAGATTTCCTCCAAAGACCAGCTCTCCGCTCCACGTGCCCTTGGGCCGGCGCCGGTAGTGATAGGGCAAATCGTAAAAAATCGCCGTCCAGCCGAGCCGGTTGAGCACCGAGGCCCAATGGACATATCCCACGTCGCTCGCGGAGAAGAGGGAATGGAGCAGAATCATCGCCGGAGATTTCAGCCCCTCCCTCCCCGGCCAGACGCGAAGATGCACGGTGTTATTCTCCTCCCGATCGCAGGGAATCGGGCTGGAAATCTGTTGCCGCCCCGAAACCAAGGGCCCCGGAATTTTCTCCGGTGCCCGGTAAAATTCCCCGACGCCCTTTTGCCTCCAGCTTTCCGCGTACGCGTCCCATTCCTGGGGCCCGTGTCGGCCGGCCCGGCCCAGAAGTTGCCATAAACCGATCCCGGCAAAAGCGGTGGCATCCACCAGTTCCGACTGCCAGCGATGAAACCACCCGATCATCGGCCCGCCTTCCAGCGCTCCTGCGGGGTATGGGGCAGTTCGTGGGAAGCCAGACGGTGTCTTCGCCGTGCCTCCGCATAAACCTGCCGCATCTCCTCCCCCAGTCGCTTAACCCAGCCGGAGCGGCTCTCTTTTTGGGCGGGCGGAGAGATCGGTTCGCCGACCGCCACCACCACGCGGGGTCGGCGGATCCAGTTTTGCCGGACGTACAGCTGGTCGCTTCCGACGATCACCGCCGGCCGGACCGGAACTTGCGCCCGCGCCGCCAGTAATGCCACCCCCTCAGTCAGCTCCGCTCCTCCCAGGACCGAGGTCTCCCCCGCGCGCAGCCCCCCCTCGGGGAAAACACAGACAATCCGGCCTTTTTGGAGGCGCCGTAGTGCCGCCTTGAGTGCCGTGGTGTCTGCCTGCCGACGCCCCACCGGAATGACTCCGATGGCGCGCAGCAAAAACCCAAACCATGCAGGTTGGAACAGCTCCCGCATCGCCAGAAAATCCAGTGGCTGGCGAAAAGCCCCCGCAATCAGCGGCGGATCAAAGTGGCTGAGATGGTTGCAGGCCAGAATCCAAGGTCCGGCCGGAACTTGC
>JBEANM010000049.1:0-16139 GCA_041165425.1 Verrucomicrobiota bacterium | reverse complement strand
CTTCCAAAATCTGATGGGAGATGCGGGCGTGGCCTTGCCGGTCGGGACGACCACGGTGGACAGCATTTCCGCCCTTTGGGAACTGAACGACACCACCGAGAACGCCGGCCTCTTTGAATATGGGGGTTCGAACCAAATGCTTTTTGATGATCTGACGATTCAGGGAAGAAAGATTGTTCACTTAGGGCTCAGCACTCCTTCCGGGGCGATCTACAATGGCAGCGCCCAGGGAGCCACGGCCACGGATGAGTCCACCGGGACCGCTCAGATCAGCTACTCGCTGCAATACAGCGGTGTGACCAACACCAGCGTGCCCGTCAACTCCGGCACCTACATCGCCACTGCCGGCATCAACACGAACACTACGCCGTACTTCGCGGTGGTCGGCACCAATGCAGCCCGCCTTTACACCAACTCGGCAACCATCACCCTCCAGTACGTGATTGATCGGAAGAGTGTCACCATCACGGGCGTCGGGGTGGCCGATAGGATTTACAACGGCAACACTAACGCCACCATCACTGGAACCCCGACGATTTCCGGTAAGGTGACCGGCGATGACGTCAGCGTAGCCGGAGCGGGTTCTGCCAGCTTCACCACCGCCGATGCCGGGGCGATCAAGCTAGCCACGATCAGCGGCTACTCCCTGACGGGCACGGCGGATTCCAACTATCAACTGATCGGCCTGCCGATCAGCGCCTCGGCGGAGATCTCCAAGAAGGGTCTGACGGTAACCGCCCAGGCAAAAACCAAGACTTATGGTGATTCCGATCCTGCGCTGACCTACGCCAGCAGTGGGCTGGTGGGGTCGGATGCCATCAGCGGAAGTCTGGCACGCGAGGTGGGTGAGAACGTGGGCGTCTATGCGATTGAGCAGGGGTCTCTGGATGCGGGTTCCAACTACAACATCAACTTCACCGGGGCCAATTTGACGATTGGGGAGGCCACGTTGTCCGTCGTGGCTGACAGCCAGTCCAAGACCTATGGGGATGCGGATCCTGTCCTGACCTACACCGTGAGCGGTCTCGTGAATGGAGACACCGAGGCCGGTGTGATCTCCGGGGCCTTGGGCCGCGTCAGCGGGGAGGGCGTGGGATCTCATCCCATCCAGCAGGGAACCTTGGATGCAGGCGCCAACTATAACATCAGCTTTTCGGCTGCGGATCTGAACATTGGGGCGGCTTCTTTAACGGTCGCGGCGGATCCGCAGAGCAAGACTTACGGAGATCTCGATCCGAGCCTGACCTATGGGGTCAGCGGTCTCGTCAACGGGGATACGGAAGCCGGGGTGATCACCGGGGCTCTGGAGCGGGCCAGCGGGGATGACGTGGGCACATACGCCATCAACCAGGGGACCTTAGATGCAGGTTCAAATTACATCATAAGCTTCACGGGTGCGCATCTGGTCGTTGGAGTGGCCACGTTGACCGTCACGGCGGATCCCCAGACCAAATCTTTCGGGGATTCGGATCCCGCCCTGACCTACACCGTGAGCGGTCTGGTCAACGGCGACACGGAATCTGGAGTGATCACCGGATCCCTAGACCGAAATCTGGGTGAAGATGTTGGTAACTACAGCATCGTCCAGGGGGCCTTGAATGCGGGCCTAAACTATGTCATTATTTTTCAGTCTAATGACCTTTCCATTATCGCACGCGACCTTTCCGGTCCCGGTCTGGTCACGCTCGTCCAGCCCGTCAGCGGCCTGACCTACGACGGCAGCCCCAAGGACTGGACAATCTCCTCCAGCCTGGGGCTGAGTTCCTCGGATTTTGTTTTTCAATACTACGGCAGAATTACGACCCATTACTCGATGAGTTCAACCGCCCCCACCGATGCAGGGGAGTACACGGTTCAAGTCACTTTGAACAATCCCAACTACACCGGTGGCACGGTCTTTGAGGATTTCACCATCCTGAAAGCTACACCGGCGAATGTAACTGCCCCCACGGCCTCTGCCATCACCCTCGGGCAGGATCTTGCGCAGTCCGGCCTAACGGGTGGATCGGCCGAAGGGGTGGACGCCAATACCCTGTCCGGAGCCTTCGCCTTCGATGACTCGACCCTTATCCCCTCCAGCACCGGGTCCTACAGCGCCGGGGTTACCTTTATTCCGGATTCTGCGAATTACGAAACGGTCAGCCTCACCGTCAGCGTCACCGTCAACGCTGCCACCACGCCGGCGGAGGATTATCTCTCCAGCTTCGGGTTGACGGGGGCTAATGCGCTTTTGACGGCTGATCCGGACGGCGACGGGCTGAGCAACGCCCAAGAATTTGCCTTCGGGGCGGTTCCCAATGTGGCTGGAAGTCTGCCGATCACCACGTCGAACACCGGGGGGAGCCTAAAGATGGTCTTCCTCGGGCGCACCACCGGGGTGACCTATAACGTCGTCACCTATACCAGTCTAACTTCGGGAACACCTTCCACGAATGCCCCCACGACGGTGAATCCCCAGCCTTCCGGGCTTCCCGCCGGCTACACGCAGTATGAAGCCTCCGTGGACAGCAGCACCGGCACGCGGAAGTTCATGAAGGTCGATGCGGTGATTCCGTAAGGAATCGAAAACCCAAGAAATTCAAGCCGGTGGTGTTCGGCCTCCGGACGAACAAGCGGAGGATCTAAAACTTCCAATTGAGGGCATGGTCGGATGGGAACATCCGACCCTACCGGGTTGGTCAGCTGCGAACGCAGACGGTCAGCATAACCAATCGTGCCGAAAAGCTGCGGGAGAAGAGGAGTTTCAGGCCGGCGGAGGAGAGCTCGTGGTTGATGGCGGAGGGGGTGGGGAACTCTGCGATGCTTTGGGCGAGGTAGCGGAAGGAGTCACCCTGCCGGGCTAGCAGCTGGGCAATCCAAGGCATCAGATGGTGGAGATAGAGATTCCAAAAAAGTTTCCACGGCAAGGGGGGCGGACTGAATTCCAACAGGCCGAAAACAGCACCCTTTTTTAGGACTCGGGCAATTTCCTTCAGTCCCTTGGTACGATCAGAAAAGTTACGCAATCCAAACGCGATGGTGACGGCGTCAAAGGATTCGTCTGCAAAAGGGAGTTTCAAGGCATCGCCTTCAGCCAGCTCCGCTATGCCCCGCTCTTTGGCTTGGGTGAGGAGAGAGCGGGAGAAGTCGAGACCGACAACTTGGGCCCTTGGTAGGGCTTTCTGGTGCATTTCCGCCACATCCCCCGAGCCGCAGGCGAGATCGAGAACCTTGGTCGGGTTTTGCCGGGCGACGGCGGCAACCAGCTGTTTCCGCCACCCTACATCCATTCCGAGGCTGAAGATCCTGTTCAAATGATCGTAGGATGGGGCCAGCTCATCGAACAACGAGCGGACCTTGGATGCGTCAGGCATGACCCCGTCAGATTAAGATGAAGATGAGGATGAAGGAAGACTACGGACTACAGGCGATAGACTACTTCTGACAGAAGTGGCAGCCGCTTTTATCAAAAGCGGCCTACCTAGCTCTCAATTCGCCGCGGACTTGGCCGGGGCGGACGGTGAGCCGGGGGAGAAGGTGAGGGCTTCCTTGTCGGCGCCGACCTTCACCTTGTCGCCTGACTTGATCTTGCCGCGAATGATCTCCTCGGCGATCGGATCCTCGAGGAACTTCTCTATGGCGCGGCGGAGCGGCCGGGCGCCGTACTGGGGCTCATAGCCCTTTTCGATGAGGAAGGTGGAGGCCTCGGCGTTGAGCTCAATCTCCACGCCCTTGTCCTTGAGCCGGGCGGCCACCTTGGCCACCTCGAGCGAGACGATCTTGGAGAGGTCGTCCCGGGTGAGGGAGTGGAAGACAATCTGGTCATCGAGCCGGTTGAGAAACTCCGGTTTAAAGACCTTTTTGGTCTCCTCGAGAATCTTGCCCTTGAGAGAGTTGTAGTCCTGCTCCTGGGTTGGGACGCCGAAGCCCATGACATTGCCTTTGCGGATCAGTTCGGCCCCGACGTTGGAGGTCATGATGATGATGGTGTTCCGGAAATCGATCTTGCGGGCAAGGCTGTCGGTGATCTGGCCGTCCTCCAGGATCTGGAGCAGAACGTTCCAGACATCGGGGTGGGCTTTTTCAATTTCATCAAAGAGCACCACGCAGTAGGGCCGGCGGCGGACTTTTTCGGTAAGTTGGCCACCTTCCTCGTAGCCCACGTAGCCGGGGGGCGAACCGATCAGGCGGGAGACGTTGAACTTCTCCATGTACTCCGACATGTCGAGCTGGATGAGGGCGTCCTTCTCCCCAAACACCTCTTCGGCGAGGGCCTTGGCGAGGTGGGTTTTACCGACGCCGGTGGGCCCTAAGAAAATGAAGGAGCCGATGGGGCGCTTGGGATCCTTGAGATCGGCCCGGGAGCGGCGCAGGGCCTTGGCCAGGGCTTGGACGGCCTCCTGCTGGCCGATGACGCGGGCCTGCAAAGTGTCGCCGATGGTGAGGAGCTTGGAGAGGTCAGCCTCGGCCATGCGGGTGAGGGGGATGCCGGTCCACTTGGAGATGACGTTTTTCACGTCCTCCTCGTCCACGTCGACGATGATTTCGTCCCTTTTCTTGCGCCAGGCGTTCAGGTCGGCTTCGAGTTTGGCGGAGGCTTCCTTTTCTTTGTCGCGCAGGGAGGCGGCTTTCTCGAAATCCTGGGCCTTGATGGCGGCCTCCTTCTCGGCGCGGATGGTCTCAATCTCGCCCTCGGCGGCCTTGAACTCGGGTGGGCGGATGCTGGCGGCGATCCGGCAGCGGGAGCCGGCTTCGTCCATCACGTCGATGGCCTTGTCGGGGAGATAGCGGCCGGTGATGTACCGCTCGCTGAGGCGGACGGCAGCGGCGAGGGCCTCGTCGGTGATCTTGGCGTGGTGGTGCTCCTCGTATTTCGGGCGGAGGCCGCGGAGGATGGCGATGGCCTCGTCGATGGAGGGGGCGTCGACGCGGACGGTCTGGAAGCGACGCTCAAGGGCGGCGTCCTTCTCGATATACTTGCGGTACTCGTTCATGGTGGTGGCGCCGATGCACTGGAGTTCCCCGCGGGAAAGGGCGGGTTTGATAATGTTGGAGGCGTCCATCGCGCCCTCGGCCGAGCCGGCGCCGACGAGGGTGTGAAGCTCGTCGATGAAGAGGATGACGCTCTTAAGCTTGCGGATCTCTTCCATCACCGCCTTGATCCGTTCCTCGAACTGGCCGCGGTATTTGGTGCCGGCGATGACTTTCTTGTCGCGGAGAATTTCGGGGACGTTGCCGGAGGCGATCTCCTGGGCGAGACCCTCCACAATGGCGGTTTTGCCCACGCCGGCTTCCCCAATGAGGACAGGGTTGTTCTTCGTGCGTCGGCAGAGAATCTGGACGACGCGCTCGATTTCGTTTTTGCGGCCGATCACGGGATCGAGTTCGCCTTTGCGGGCAAGTTCGGTGAGATCGCGACCAAAAGCCTTGAGGGCGGGAGTTTTGACGTCTTTGCGGGCAGGGGAGGATCCACCCCCAGCGCCGGCGGGCTCGGGTCCTGGTTGGCCGGGCTCCTCACCGGCGGCTGCGGCTTCCGCGCCTTCCTCAAAATTAGGATCGAGCTCCTTCAAGACTTCCTGGCGGGCACGTTCGATGTCCACTTCCAGGGATTTGAGGACACGGGCGGCGACGCCATCACCTTCCCGAAGAAGGCCGAGAAGAATATGTTCCGTGCCGACGTAAGAGTGGTGGAGGGCCTTGGCCTCTTTGCTGGCAAGCGCGAGGACCTTTTTCACCCGCGGGGTGTAGGGGATGTTGCCGGTGACCTTAGTATCGGGGCCGGTGCCGACCTGTTTCTCGACTTCCATCCGGACAGTTTCTAGGTCGAGGCCCATTTTTTGGAGAACATTGACGGCAACACCCTGTCCTAACTTAATGAGGCCCAACAAGATATGCTCTGTACCGACGTAGTTGTGATTAAAGCGGTCAGCCTCCTTACGGGCCAGCGCGAGAACCTGCTGGGCGCGAGGAGTGAAGTTGTTCATAAAGTTAATTTAGTCCAACCCGATCAAAGGTGCAATTTACGCATGGCGGGTTCGGTAACACCTTTGAGTTTCTCGCGAAGAAGATCGGCCCGGAAAGCATCCCGTTCCTCGGCCCCGAGTTTCTTTTGGGAGGCGTGCTGGAGGTGGGCGGGTTGAGTGGAGATGAGGAGGGTGTCGATCTTGGGTTTGAGAGAAGCGCCGAGGAGGCCGAGATCGGCCGCCAGACGCAGAAGGCTGAGGAGGTTCAGGGCCTCCTTGGAGGAGATGGAATAGGCGTGGAGCAGGATGCCGTAGGAGCGGCCGACCTGATCGGCGAGCATGCGGGCCTTTTCCTGGACCAATTTCTGGCGGGCGTTGCTTTCGAGGTCGATCAGCTGGCGGACCACCTTGTTGAGGCGTTCAAGAATCTGTTTTTCCGATTCGCCGAGGGTGGTTTGGTTGGAGATTTGGAAAAGGTTGCCAAGGGCCTCGGTGCCTTCGCCGTAGAGGCCGCGGACGGCCAGGCCCAGTTGGTTGACCGATTTGATGACCTGATTGATCTGCTCGCCGAGGACTAGGCCGGGCAAGTGGAGCATGGCGGAGGCGCGCATCCCGGTGCCAACGTTGGTGGGGCAGGCGGTGAGATAGCCGAGGGAAGGGGAGAAGGAGAACTCGACCTTTTCCTCCAAAGTGGAGTCCAGCTTATCGGCCGCGTCCCACGCCTCCTGCAGATGGAAGCCGGGGCGAAGGGCCTGCAGGCGAAGGTGATCCTCCTCGTTGATCATGACGGAAAGGGTTTCATCCCCGTTCACCACCAGGCCGCTACCGGCGTTCTTGGCGGCGTGTTCCCGGGAGATGAGGTGTTTTTCGACGAGAAGCTGTTTTTCCAGCGGGCCCAAGGACTCCATGGCCACGGACATTTTAGCCGGCCGCATCACGGCCAGGTCGCTCACGGCAGGCTGGATGGTTTCGAGGAGCTTCAGGCGGTCGGCTTTTTTGAGCCAACCGGGGAAGGGGTAGTCTTTGACGTTGCGGGCGAGACGGACGCGGCTGCTGATGACGATGCCGGAGTCCGTATCCGATGCCGGAGCGGAGGAAGCGTGGCCGTTTTCGGCTTTCACGATTCTTACCTTAGAGCTGAACGTTACGGTTGGCAACGGTGAGGCGAAGAAAATCCGATCGGAACCAGGGATCTGGCGGCGATTCGATTACGATTACAATTACGTTTAGGAAAAACCTCTGCGTCTCTGCGGTAAGAAACACCAAAGTACCCAACTTGTGGAACGGGGACGGGGGTTTTAGGATCCATCCATGGCGGCGAATCGAACCACGGAATATGCGGTGAGAGCACTGGTGGTCTTGGCCCTGGACGGGGGGCAGGGTCGGATCCGGCAGGCCGCCGCCCTAGCCAAAGCCTCGGGTACGCCGGCCAAGTTTATGGAGCAGGTTTTGCGGACCTTGAAAAAAGGGGGCTTTGTGGTGAGCCAGCGGGGGGCGGGAGGCGGGTATGACTTGGCCCGGCCGGCTGACCGCATCACCGTGGGCGAGGTGGTTTCTTGGATGGAGGGTGGGGAGGAGAGGGCCTTGGCGGACGGACCGTTGGCGGGGGAGTGGAGCCGGCTGTGCCGGGAGGCGGAGGGGGCGCGGCGGGCGGTTTTGGGAAAAGAGACCCTGCGGGACCTGATGGAGAAGGTGCAGGCGCGGATGGTTTCGAAGGGTCGCGGAACCGAGTACCAGATTTAAGCGGCCCGTGCCGGCTTGCCCGGCGGGATGGAGTGCGGGATACTTTTTCGATGTCCCAATCTTTTTCCTCGGGCGGATGGCCCGGAGCGGAGGGTCCCCTTTTCACGGTCGGCGGACTCCGCGTGGACCTGACTCTGCTGCTCATCGGAGTCCACACCCTGGCGATGGCGGTGGCCGCGGTGTTGGCCGCTTCCGGGTTGGGAGATTGGGTTCACCAGGCGGCCTTTGCGGCCGGGGATTTGCGGGCGGGGCAGGTCTGGACCCTGCTGACGTATCCCTTTGTCCACGACATCCGGCAGGAGGGGCTTTGGTTCGGTCTGGAGATGCTGATGTTTTTCTGGTTTGGCCGTGAGGTGGAGTCGGCCATTGGTCGACGCTCCTACGGCTTGCTTTATGGCGCGTTGGCGGTGATCCCTGCCCTGGTGTTGGCGGGGGCGGGGCCGCTGCTGGGCTCCTCGGTTTTGGCGGGATCGGGTACGATCAGCTTTGCCCTTTTCCTCTCCTTTTGTGCGTTGCATCCCGGAGCCCAGTTCTTCTTTGCCGGCCTGACGGCCAAGTGGGTGGGCTGGATTCTGCTGGCGATTTACAGCCTGGCAGCTTTTGCCGGTCGCGACTGGCCTGGTCTCTTGAAGCTTTGGCTCTCCTCGCTCTTTGCCGTGGCCTGGGTTCGGCGGGGCGGCATGGAGTGGCCGAATCTTTCCCTGGTCAAGGGTCGGAAAAAGTCCGCCAAGGGTAAGGCAGCAGCCAAAAAAAGCCCGACGGTGCCGGTCCTGGAGAAGGTGGATGCCATTCTCGATAAGATTTCGCGCGATGGGATCCATTCCCTGACCGCGGCGGAAAAAAAACAGCTCGAGGACGCGCGGGCCAAACTCCTGCAAAAGGATCGGCAAGACCGCTGACGGCGGTACCCTGCGGGGATGGCGTTGGCGACGAAGGTGGCCCCGGCGGGCCGGACGGACTGGAATACCTGGACCCCCAAGGAGCGGGGCACCCTCTGTTTTGTCCTGCAAGAGGGGCGGATCCTGCTGATTGAAAAGAAAAGGGGACTGGGGGCGGGCAAAGTGAACGGGCCGGGGGGGCGGATCGAGCCTGGAGAGACGGCGGAGCAGGCGGCGGTTCGTGAAACCCAGGAAGAGGTGGGGATCACCCCGGTGGGCCTTGGCTGGGCTGGAGAGCTGAGTTTTCAATTTCGGGACGGATATTCGCTCCACTGCACGGTCTATCGCGCCGGGGAATTTCACGGGGAGCTGGTCGAGACAGCGGAGGCCAAACCGTTTTGGCATCCGGTGGATGACATGCCCTACGCGAGGATGTGGTCGGACGACGAGCACTGGATGCCCCGGTTGCTGGCGGGGGAGAGATTTCGTGGCTGGTTCGAGTTTGACGGAGACCGGATGGAGTGGTTCCGGATGGAGGGGGCATGAGCCGGAAAATCTTGGTCACCGGGGCGGCCGGATTTATCGGATATCATCTGTGCGAGCGGCTGCTGCAAAAGGGCGATGCCGTGGTCGGTCTGGATAATCTGAATGACTATTACGATCCCAAGCTTAAGGAGGCCCGGCTGGGGAGGCTGACAAAACAAAAAGGGTTTCGGTTTGTGCGGGCTGATCTTGGGGACCGCACCGGGGTGGAAAAACTTTGGAAAGAGATCCGGCCGGAGGTGGTGGTGCATCTGGCGGCGCAGGCTGGAGTGAGGTACAGCCTCACGCATCCTCATGCCTACTCCCGCAGTAATCTGGAAGGGATGATGGATGTGTTGGAGGCCTGTCGGGCGGAAAAAACGGGGCATCTCATCTTTGCCAGTTCCAGTTCGGTCTATGGGTTAAACCAAAAGATGCCGTTTTGTGAGCGGGACAATGTGGACCACCCGGTTTCCCTCTATGCCGCCACCAAGAAGGCCAACGAGCTGATGGCCCACTGCTACGCCCACCTGTACCGCCTGCCGTGCACGGGGCTGCGCTTTTTCACCGTCTATGGGCCGTGGGGTCGGCCGGACATGGCGTACTACAAGTTCACCCAGTCGATCCTAGCCGGAAAGGAGATCGAGCTGTTCGGGGAGGGTAAGCTGCAGCGGGACTTTACCTATGTGGACGATATTGTGGAGGGGGTGGTGCGGCTGACGGAGAAACCGCCCCAGGGGAATCCACAGTGGGACGGGGCGCATCCGGATCCGGCGACCAGTCCGGCGCCTTACCGGATTTACAACATCGGCAATAACCGTCCGGTGGAGGTGATCCGGCTGGTCCAGGCGATTGAGGCGGCCACCGGGAAAAAGGCCAAGGTAGTTTCGAAGCCGGTGCCGCCGGGAGACGTGACGGCAACGGCGGCGGATGTGTCGGATCTGGAAAAAGCGGTGGGCTTTCGGCCGAACACCCCGCTGGAAGAGGGGGTCAAAAAGTTTGTGGAGTGGTACCGGGGGTATGCCGGGGTTTAGGGGTTTTCTGTAGGGCCCCGCTCCGTCGGGGCCGTGGACGCGGCGGAGCGCGTCCATTCAGGGTCTGAGAATATTCAGCTACAGCGCCACGGCCTCATCGATCAGCATCACGGGGATGCCGTCACGCACGAGGTAACCACGTTTTCCGTCCTGCCGGACTAGGATGGCCTCAAAATCGGCCGGTATCTTTCCTCCTTTGAGGTTTTTGAGGATGCCTTGTTGGGCGAGCTCCCGCAGACGCATCACGACGGAGTCCTCAGCCAGCCGGACGTCCTGAAGGGACTCCGGGCAGCGGAGGATAGAAAGCAGCTCGGGGTCGACCGAGGCGGCTGGGCTCATCGGGATGGACCCGGAGGAGCTTTACTTGTTCTTTTTGAGCAGCGGGAGGCCGGTACGGTCGTTTTCCGTCACGGCGTAGCCATCGGGCAGTTTGTCCATGGCGCCGGCGCCGGCTTCAGAGGCGAAATAGTAAAGGGTGACGGTTTGGCCGCCCCGGAGGGTCTGTTGGCGGCTGTGGAGGATATAGGTTTTTCCGTTTTTCTTGCTGACGGTGCTGAATGGCATATGCGATTTCTCCTTTGGGTTGGTTGGGCCCGGGGGCCTTCTGCTTATCTTGGGGCTCCTTGCCCCTTTGAAAATCCCTAATTTCCAGTTCCTCACACCCTTTGGGGGTATTGGGGGTGCCCAGACTCTCTCCCTGACCTAGGTCGCCCCATCCCTTTGATACGGCTCGAAAGCTTGCGTGGGGAAAGGCAAGGAGCACAATCCACCTATGTTCACGCGCCGGCGGTTTCTCGGTCTGATCCCTGCCTTAGGAGCGGCTCGGGGGTGGGCAGCGGCATCTGATAAGGTTCCCACCCGAAAATTCGGTCGGCATGCCGAGCAGGTCAGTGTGATTGGTCTGGGCGGGCACACGCTCGGCCAAGCCAAAGACATCCCGGAGGCCACTCGGATCGCCCATGAGGCGGTGGACCGTGGAATCACTTTCTTTGACAATTCCTGGTGCTACCACGATGGCCGGGCGGAGGAGTGGATGGGCCAGGCTTTGGCCGGTATCCGGGATAAAACCTTTCTTATGACTAAGGTCTGCCCCCACCAAAAACCCTTGCCGGAGGGCGGCAAGGAGGGCGCGATGAAGATGCTGGAGGATTCGTTGCGCCGGCTAAAAACCGATCGGCTCGACCTCTGGATGCTGCACATGATCGAGAAACCCGAGGAAGTGGACAAATTTTACGGCCCAGGTGGGGCGGTGGAGGCTTTCGACCTCGCCAAGAAACAGGGAAAGGTTCGGTACCTCGGTTTTACCGGTCACACCGACACGCTGGTACATAAAAAAATCCTCGATGGCGGTTACCCTTTCGATGCCTCGCTCCAGCCCGTCTCGGCTCTGGGCACCTTGGATTCGCGGAAATTTGAGACCGAAATTATTCCGTTGCTGGCCAAGCGGGACATCGCCGTGATCGGCATGAAGGGTTTTGGGGGAAGCAAGCGCGCCCATCAAAAGGGTTTGATGACGGCGGAAAAAGTGGTGCGGTACTCCCTGAGTTACCCGGAGGTCTGCACCCATTTGATCGGAATCGACAAGTTGGATTATGTGGGTGAGGCCGCGGTGGCCTCGACCCAGACACCCATGACGGTGGATGAGCGAAAGGCCTTCGCCAGCTGGTGCGATCGCATGGGGGGAGCGGCTTATGCCATGCATGCCCAAGCCGGGCATCGGGATGGGGGCTGCTGCGGAAGTTCCCTGGCGTAAGCCCAACCTGGCTTGAAGTTCGCCCTTCTGGTTCTCGGCTACGCCATTTCCATGGCTGGGTCCAATTTGCTCTTCAAAGTCGCCTCGGAAAAAGCCGGAACGCAGTGGTGGCTCTGGTTTTTGGCGGGGAATGTCGTCGGCTTCGGTTGTCCGGTTCTGATTACCTACGCGTTGCGGGAGCAAAGTCCGCACCTCGTGTATGCCTTCACCTTGGGAGCAGGATTTGTGCTGGTGCAGCTCGCGGGCTGGTTTTTCTTTCACGCCCCGGTCACGGCGATGCAGGTGGGGGGACTGGCCCTGACGGCAGTGGGTTTGGTGATGCTGCAGTTGGGCAAAGCCTAAAAAATTAGGGCGAGGGATCGATGGGGGCGTTGCCCCTACAACCTCTGCGTTGCCATCATCGCTGGCGAACGCGTGGGCCTAAAAGATCAAAGCGAGCCGACGCCAACACCCGCTTGTCGTGGTAAGCCGAGCCCCCGCCCAACGCCCCCTCCAGCAAGATGGCCCAGAGTCCCCGGGTGGCGTAGACGACATTGGTGGCGGTGGCGTGACCGAAAAAGCCGATAACAAATACCACTAGGGAGGTCTGGAACCCGATTACGACCGATCCGCCGAAGGCGCCGGCGCGGGCTGGACCAGGCAAGAGGGCGGATTTGCTTTTTCGGCCAAACATTTCCGGAAGAAAAAGGAGAGGAGTGAGCAACACGAGCGTGGCAAACATCAACGGCTGAAACCAGCCCACCCCCAGCATCTTTGCAAAATGCTGCACCGTGATATCGGTGAGGCCAAAAAAGAAGGCGGCCAGGAGCGCCCAACCCGCGGCCGCCCGATCCAAGGCCGCCCCTTCTTTCTTTCCGTGCAGAATTCCGGGAGAGAGGGAAAGCAGGGCGACCGCCAACGAGGACAGAACGGCACCGGCCATCAGACCCGGACTTATGGGCTCTCCCAAAAGGAGGACGGACAGCAGGGCCACAAAAATGGTCTTCATGCCCAACACTGGCGTGGCGAGAGAGAGATCACCCTTGGCCAAGGCGCGGATGGCACAGGCCCGGCCAAAGAAGAGGGCCGCGCCGGCAAGAAAGGCGCCCCAAAATCCATCCGTGTGGGCGACTCCCGGAAAAAACAGAACCAAGGGAGCCGACCATCCGGCCATGGCGAGGTTGGAGATACCGTTGACCAAGCGGGGTTGAGCGCCCCGGCGCAAACCGAGCTTCATTCCCCAGGAGCCGAAGGCATAGAGAAAAGAGGCGATCAGGGGAAGGGCCAGGGGCATGAGGAGAATTTCAAGAATGCCGGACTCGTCGGCCTAAGCGAGCCATGTCGGTGGCTTGCCGATTCATGCCGGGGCGGTTAGGAAAGAAGGATGTTGCGGGAGTTTATTCCGGTCCTCTTTTCCATCGGTATGGCCTTGGCCGTGGCGGTGGGGGGCATCGTGGTGGCCCTGCTCCTCGGAAAAGTGGGGCGAAGAAACAGGGGCAAGGATCTGGCCTACGAGTGCGGCAAGGATCCGATCGGGGGCGGATCGGCCCGCTTTTCCGTAAAATTCTACCTCGTGGCGATGATCTTCATCCTTTTCGATATCGAGGTGATCTTCATGTATCCGTGGGCGGTCAGCCTGATGGGTTTCCAGCAGAGCGGCTTGGGCTGGCAGGTGTTCGGGCTGATGCTGGCGTTTGTCCTGCTCGTCGAGGTGGGCCACCTCTATGCCTACAAAAAAGGAGTATTTGACTGGAACAAGCGGGGGTAGGAAGGCCGTAGGCTGCAGACTACACGCCGAGACCCCCGCATCGTAGGGGCTGGAAAGATTCCGGCAGGGATTTGCCTTGGATGAGGATCTTGTGGCTGTGGCCGAAGAAAGAGGGATGGGTGAGGTGGCGAAAGTTGCGGATCCAGCTTTCGGAAAGAGGCTCTTTTCCGTTCAGGAGCGGAGTGGCCAGGGAGGTCAGGCCTCGGGCAAAATTTGTCAGACCATAACTTTTCAGCCCTTCCTGGCTTCCTAACTCCTCCAGCTCTGTGAAGTTCACGTGGGCGGTCAGATCCTGCTCGCCGGGATCCGCCAGAGGGTCGGCGGTTCTTTGGTGATTTCGTAGAGAAACGAGCGTCCCGCCGGCGCGGGCGGGGGAAAAGAGTTCCTCCAAGACAAAACCGTAATCCAAGGTGAGGATCAGGCCTTGGGAAATTTTGGCGGCGAGGGTTTGGAGCCAAGGGGCGACGCCCGGCCGGATTTCGAGAGTGAAGCCTTCCACGGCGGGCGGGGAGAGTTTTGCAATCGCGGATCGGGTGGCGGGATCCGTTTCCTGTTCCGCGGATCGGGTGGCGGGATCCGTTTCCTGTTCCTGCCAGACGAAGCGGGAATCCTCCCAGCCCACGACTTTCTCCCTCCACGTGCCGCTCCGGCAGGAGAAAATTCGAATCGGAAAACTGTCCACCAGTTCGGAGGAGTAAAAAAGGCAGGGGATGCTCGGGCCGGAAAACTCCTTCAGGGAAGGGTGCCATTGGATGGGGAAACTCCGCGTGCACGACGCCAGGGTTGTCCGCTGTGTTTCCGCCAACTTTGGATGAGGTTCGATGAGATGCAGGCGGACGGCTTGGGTCAGCTTGGGATGGTTCCTCTGGATGGCGCCCAAGAGATCACGGGCCAGCCAACCAGCGTCTGCGCCTTGCTCGATCAGGTTCAAGGAGGGGGGACGACCCAGGACATGATGCAGTTCGTCCGCTTGCCGGGCCAATAACTGACCTAGAACCGGTCCGGGAGAAACCGGGGTGAGAAAATCACCCTCCTTTCCAGTGCGGGTTTTGCCGGAGGCATAAAAGCCGGAGGTGGGGTGGTAAAGGGCCTCGTCCATAAAGCGGTCAAAGGGCAGGGGACCGCTTTTTTGGATCCGGGAACTGAGGAGGGGGGGTAAGGGGGAGGTCAAAGGTGTGGAGATCTTATTCGGAGAACATAAAAGGGGCGAGATTGACGACCTCCTTACAGAATTTAAGTTTTGGGAAGTGAAAGCTGTCCCTGTCATCCTGTGGCTGAGCATCGGGGGCGCGGTGGCCCAGACGGGTACGGGCGAATCTTCAGTCGGGCTTTCCGACCTTCCGTCTGCTGAGGCCAAGGCCAAGTTGCCCGGACTGGATGAGTCCGCCCCCACCCCCGACCTTTCCGGCGTGACCCCAGCGGAGTCTCCCTCGATCCCGCAACTTCGTCCTCCGGTCGCTGACCCGGCCAAGAGCAAGAGCACCGACAATTCCGACTGGGCCGCCCAGGCCATGCTGCAAAAGAAGGAAGAGGCCAAAAAAAGGGAAGAGGAGCAGGGGGCTCTGGCAGAGCAAAAGGCGAAGGAGACCCAGATGGCTTTGGACAAAGAAAAGAAAGAAAAAGAGGCTAAGGCCAAATCCTCCGAACAGCCGGCTGTGGCCAAGTCTGCCGTGCCCGGATTTGGGGAGGCGGAGGCGCAAAAGCTCCCCGCGGTGACGGGCTTGGAAGGGGTAAAGCCTCGGGGCATGCCTTCGGGCGATGGGCGGGTGCAGCCGGGTTTTGATTCCTTCACCGGACCCTCGAGCACCAGCCCCTTGGGTAAGGACTTCCAGTCCGGGGCCAAGCCGATTATGCCGGGAAGTACCACCACGGACGGACGGATGCAGGTTTCTTCCAAGATACCGGAACCCCCTTCCGGGGCTTATAAAAGGATCTCCCAGGACCCCTACACCCTGCCGGCCGGATACGGGGAAAAGAAAGCCACACCTCCTCCCCAGCCGAAACCGGTGGTCATTCCTCCCAACCCCGCAAGTGGAGACCCGAAACGGGCCATTGATGACAGCAAGGCCGGGTATTCTCCCTACGATAATTCCAAAAAGGTCCCCGATCCCCGTTCCCAGCGCCGGTTTTAGGCCATTGCCTCCACGCTTGGCATTCTCGCCCACTGCCCGCTAGCGTCTAGCCCGTGCCCGCCGACGTCATCCTTTTTCCTTTTCGCGAATACGTCTGGTTCTACGCGGGGTTCTTGGTCTTCGTTCTCGCGGTCTTAGCCCTTGATTTGGGGGTGTTTCACCGCAAAGCCCATGCCATCGGGATGCGGGAGGCTGCGGGGTGGAGCGTCTTTTGGATCACCTTGGCGCTACTGTTCAATTTTGCCTTCTATCTCTACTGCAAACACGAGTTCACGCGGGATCCGCAACTCATGGCCCTACCTGGATTTGATCCGGATCGGCAGGCCCGTTACTCCGCCTTGGAATTTCTGACCGGCTTCATCGTCGAAAAGTCCCTGGCGGTCGACAA
>JBEANM010000048.1:0-7294 GCA_041165425.1 Verrucomicrobiota bacterium | reverse complement strand
GCTGGGATTACCCAGAATCGGCAGATCTTTAAGGACATGATCTCCATCGCCTTGGGGATGGGATCGGACGGAACCGACCTTGGCGACCTCAAGCAGTTCAAGCGGGTCATGCGGGAAATCCGGGATGCCAACCGGCTTTTCACTCCCTTTAAAGGGGTCAAAAAAATCTCCGTGTTCGGATCGGCCCGAACCTCCCCCAACGCCTCGGCTTGGAAGGCCGCCAACCTTTTCGGAAAGCTGATGCAGGAAGCCGGCTATATGGTCATCACCGGGGGAGGCGATGGCATCATGGGGGCCGCCCAAGCCGGCGCTGGCCGGGAACACGGCTTCGCCCTCAACATCGAACTACCCTTCGAGCAGGAGCCCAACGAGACCATCCGGGGAGACAGCAAACTTTTCACCTTCAAATACTTTTTCACCCGCAAGCTCAACTTCGTGAAACACTCCGATGCCATCGCTCTCTTCCCAGGCGGCTTCGGCACGATGGACGAAGCGTTCGAAACTTTCACCCTCATGCAAACGGGCAAGTCCAACATTATCCCTCTCATCATGGTGGACGCTCCGCGCGGCAACTTTTGGCGCACGTTTGAGAAATATCTCCGCGAACACCTGTTGGGCGACGGCCTGATCTCCGAGGAGGACTTCACCCTTTTCAAGATCACTGATGACCTGCAGTTCGCCCGCCGGGAAGTGGTGAACTTTTATTACAACTTCCACTCCTACCGCTATGTCGGCGAGGTCATGATCATTCGCCTGCAACGGCAAATCCCCGCCGGGGCGCTGGTCCGGTTGAATGAAGACTTCGCGGATATTTTGAAACCCGATTCGGTGATCACGACCTGTGATCCCTACCCCGAAGAGGCCAACGAGCCCGAAATCGCCTCCCTCGCCCGCCTTTGCGTTCCCTTCAACCGCCGCAATCTGGGCAGGCTCCGGGCCCTGCTCGACCGCCTGAATCAGTTTTAAGCGGCCATCGCTTGGGCCCGCCTCACCTGCCAACGGGGCTTCTGTAACTCCGCTTCCCGCACCGCCAACTTCACCCGATCCGGCCCCAGCAACGCCCGCAATTTCCCGATCCCGGCCAACGTGGCCCGCATCCGCATCTGCGCCCCCGCCTCCAGAATAACCTTTTTCCCTTCCGCCTCCACCTCCAGCCGAATCGGCACTTCGCCGGCCTGGCCCGCCACAATCTCCTTCACCTTCGCCATCGCCTCGCCCCCCAACTGTTCCCGGCTGGGCGCCAAATGGATGTGGGTGACCCACTTCGCCACCGCGCTTTCCAACGTGACGCACTCGGAAGTCCGGAGCCGGACTCGCTCCTCCGCATCGGTGTCCACCGATCCGCCCACTACCAACGGGGTGCCCACTTTCAGAAAGGTCCCCGACTCCCGGTACAGGTCCGGAAAAATCATCACCTCCATCCGCCCTGTCTTGTCCTCCAACATTACCCGCGCATACGGCCGCTTGTCCTTCTGGGTCAGCCGCACCTCCACCGCCGTCACCACCCCCGCCATTCGCACCGCTGTGCCGGTCTGCATTTCTTCCGGCTCCCCCAGGTTCACCGTCCGAAAGGCCCGTAGGTCCGCCTCGAACTCATCCGCCGGATGTCCGGTTACATAAAAGCCCAACAGCTCCTTTTCCGCCGCCAGTTTTTCCCGCGCCGGCCAGTCCGCGAAAGTTTCCGGCGCTTTTTCCCCACCTGTCTTGGCCTGGGGCAACCCCACCTCCTCCAACCCAAACAAGGTCCCCTGCCCCCGCTCCTTGTCCCTTGCGACCGAGGCCGCCGACCCGAGCGCCACCTCCAGCTTGGAGGCCAGCCACGCCCGGTTTTGGGAAATGGAGTCGAATGCGCCGCACCGGATCAGGCTCTCCATCGCCTTTTTGTTGATCGCCTTGTACTCCACCCGCGCGCAGAAATCCTCGATCGACCGGAAGGGTCCGCCGGTTTTGCGCGCCTCGATGGCCGCCTCCACGCAGGCCTCCCCCACATTTTTTACCGCCCCCAGGCCGAACAGAATCTTCCCCGGTTGGACGGTGAACCTCTTCTCACTCGTGTTCACGTCCGGCGGTAGAATCTGGATGCCCATGCGCTGCGCCTCCGCCGTGAACAAAGCGATCTTGTCGGTGTTGTCCAATTCATGGGAAAGCAACGAGGCCATGTACTCTGTCGGGTGGTTGGACTTGAGATATGCCGTCTGGCAGGCCACCACCGCATAGGCCGCGCTATGGCTTTTGTTGAAGCCGTAGCCGGCAAACTTCTCCAGCAAATCAAAGATCCGCAGGGCTTGGGAACGCGGAATCTGGTTCACCTTTGCGCACCCCTGTACAAACGTCTCCCGCTGCTTGGCCATCTCCTCCGGCTTCTTTTTCCCCATCGCCCGCCGCAACAAGTCCGCCTGCCCCAGCGTATACCCAGCCAACGAACGCGCCGCCGCCATCACCTGCTCCTGGTAGATCAACACGCCGTAGGTCTCCGCGCTGATGGCCTCCAATAGGGGATGCTCGTAGGTGAACTGGGATTTTCCCTTCTTCCGCTTCACGTACTCGTCAATCAGGTCCATCGGGCCGGGACGATAAAGGGCAATCAAAGCGATGAGATCCTCGATGCCCTTCAAATCAAAGATCTCGCACGTCCGCCGCATTCCGGGGGATTCCACCTGGAACACGCCGATATTTTCCGCCCGGTTCAGCAGTTCATAGGTCTTTTTGTCGTCCAACGGGATCTCCTCCGGCCTCATCGTTTTGCCGGTGGTCTCTTGCACGAGGCGGAGACAGTCCTGGATCACCGTCAGGGTCTTCAGCCCGAGAAAATCCATTTTCAAAAGCCCGATATCCCCCACCTCATTCATCGAGAACTGGGTCATCACCGCCCCGGTGTCGTCCCGCGTCAGGGGCAGATAGTCGGTCAAATCCCGATCGGCGATCACCACCCCCGCCGCGTGCGTGCCGCTTTGCCGAACCATCCCCTCGAGTTGCAGGGCCGACTGAATCACCGGCTTCACGGACTCCTCTTCGGCCATCCGCTTCAACTCCGGCACCTGCTTCAGCGCATCGGATAGTTTGGCCCCCGGCACCTTGGGAATCAGGTCCGCAATCCGAGACGTCTCCCCGAAACTCATCCCCATTACCCGACCCACGTCCCGGACCGCCATCTTCGCCCCCATCGTCCCGAACGTGATGATCTGGGCGACGGCTCGCTCGCCATACTTGTTGCGGACGTAGGCAATCACCTCTTCCCGGCGATCCGGGCAAAAATCCATGTCGATGTCGGGCGGAGAAATCCGCTCCGGGTTGAGAAACCGCTCAAACAGCAGACCGTACCGCAACGGACACAGATCCGTGATCCCCAGCACGTACGAAACCAGGCTCCCCGCCGCGCTGCCTCGACCCGGCCCGACCGCAATGCCCTGACGCTTGGCATGATCGATAAAATCCCAAACGATCAGGAAATAACTGATGAACCCGGTTTTCTCGATCACCCCCATCTCAAACTCCAACCGCTCCTTCAGATCCTTGTCTGTTTCGGCTCGCGGTCCGTACCGCTTCCGCAGCCCCTCCTGGCACAATTTGCGGAAGTACTGCTCCCGCGTCATCCCCGCCGGCACGGGAAAGGCCGGGAATTTGTTGCCGCCCAAGTCCAACTGTAAATCACACCGCTCCGCGATCGCCGCCGTGTTTTCCAAGGCCTCCGGGAACCCGGCAAAGAGCGCGGCCATCTCCTCGGCCGATTTGAGATAGAACTCCGGTCCGTACGATTTCATTTTGCGGTCGGGATCGTTCAGCCGGCCGTTGGTCGAGATGCAGACCAGAATCTCCTGCGTGATGGAATTCTCCTTCCGCACATAATGCACATCGTTGGCGGCCACCAGCGGCGTCCGGGTCTCCTGGCCCAGCTTGCGATAAAACTCCCGGACCCGTTCCTCCTCCGGGAGGCCGTGATGGTGAATCTCGAGGAAAAAGTTTTCTGCCCCCAGAATTTCCCGGTACTCGCCGACCAGCCGCTTCGCATCCGCTTCCCGCCCCTCCAGAAACGCCGAGGCGACCTCACTCTTGAGACAGGCACTGGTTCCGATCAGGCCCGTCGCGTGCTGGGCTAGGAGTTTGTGGTCGATCCTCGGTTTGTAGTAGACGCTCTCGAGATGCGCCGATGTCACTAGTTGGATTAGGTTGCGATAGCCCTCCAAATTCCGCGCCAGCAGGAGAAAATGATAGTTCGCATCTTTCCCCCCTGCGGTGGATTTTTTTTCAAAGCGGTCGCCCGGAGCCATGTACACCTCGCACCCGATGATCGGCTTCACCCCGGCCTTTTGTGCCGCCTGGTAAAACTCCACCGCCCCGTAAAGATTGCCGTGGTCCGTCAACGCCAGGGCCGGTTGATCCAGTTCCTTGGCCCTCCCCACCAGATCCGAAATCCGGCAGGCGCCGTCCAGGAGCGAGTACTCCGAATGGCAATGCAGATGAACAAACGGTTTGGCCACAGACGGATAATTTGTGCTGCCCCACAAGCCCTTCCAGCAATTTCGGCAAACTATCCGACCCCGGCGGGGATAAGTGGACGAAACGACTCAGCCCCCTCGGGTAGAGTTGCTTTGGCGAGACAGCCGTCGCGGACTTCGACGAAAACATAAACTACCGCCGAAAAACAACCTTCCCTCAATCCCGGTCTTTGGATATAACGAACCGATGGTTGAAATTAGGCTCAAGCGCGGCGAGTCGGTCGATAAGGCCCTCCGTCGCCTGAAAAAGAAGCTCGATCGCGAGGGCATCCTCCGCGATGTCCGCGCCCGCCGCTCCCATGAGAAGCCCAGCGTGAAGCGCCGCCGGAAGATGAAAGAGCCCAAGATCAACTTTTACGGCAATTTCTCACTCTAAGACCCACACCCCGCGGACGGTCTCCGCCGATCCGTTCGATTCCTCCCTCGTCGACACCCTCCTCTCGCCGGAGAACCCTTTTCGGGGTCACATCCATGTGACCCCCCAGGCCAGCTCCACCCAGGACCTCGCCCGCAAATCCTCGGAAATCCCTTCGGTCTGGGTGGCGGAAACTCAGACCGCCGGCCGGGGACGCCAAGGTCACACCTGGACTTCCGATCGCCCTCTCGGCCTCTGGTGCTCCGTCCTGCTTGAGCCAAACGAACAACAGCTCCCGCGGCTCTCCCTCCTCGGTTCGCTGGCCGCGGCCGATGCGGTCCGCGCCCTCACCCAACTGGAGCCCAGCCTGAAATGGCCCAACGATCTACTTTGGCAAAATCAGAAGTTGGCTGGGCTTTTGGTCGAAACCGTCGCACGCCCGGGTCGTCTCCCCCTCGCCATTCTGGGACTCGGCCTCAACCTCGCCCACCAAACGGCGGACTTTCCCCGCGAACTCAAAAAAAGCGCTGTTTCCCTGCGCCAAGCCTCGGGCCGAAACGTGCCTCGCACTCAGGCTCTGGCCGCCTTCCTTGACGCCCTCGCCCACCGATGGACCCAACCGCCGGATGAGATCCTCGCGGACTTCCGCGCTGTCTGGTGCCAGCAGGGTCGCACCCTCCAGGTTCGCTCCGGGGGTCGGGAATTTGCCGGCACGGCCGAGCAAGTGGATGACTCCGGCCACCTTCACCTCCGTCTGTCCGATGGATCGACCAAGGTGTTTGCCTCCGGGGAGGCCGATTTTCCCGCGTGAACCTCTCCACCGTTTTGGCAAAGTGACCTTTCCCGTGAACACCAACCGCATTGATCGCCTGTTTGCCCATCTCCGCTCCCAAAAAAGGAAGGCTCTTGTCGCCTATCTCGTGGCCGGTGATCCCGATCTCGAATCCACCGCCCAGCTCGTCCCCGCCCTGGCCGAGGCAGGGGCCGATCTCGTTGAACTGGGTGTTCCCTTCTCGGATCCCCTGGCGGACGGGATCGTCAACCAGCTGGGCTCCCAGCGCGCCCTCGATTCCGGAACCACTCTCCCCAAGGTCCTCGATCTCGTCGCCCGTTTGCGCAAGGAAAAGTGCGACATCCCTCTGGTCCTTTTCACCTACTACAACCCCGTTTTCGCCTACGGCCGGGAAAAGTTTGAGAAAGATGCCGCCCAGGCCGGCGCCGACGGCCTTCTTCTCCTTGATCTCCCCCCCGAGGAAGCGGACACCGATCTTCCTCCCTCCGATACGCTTCGTCGGATCGTCCTCGTGGCTCCGACCACTCCTGAGGACCGCTTGAAGGAGATTACCCGCCGCGCCTCCGGTTTTATTTACTACGTCTCGCGGGAGGGAGTCACCGGCATGCAACAAAGCCTGCCCGCCTCGCTTTCCGATCGGGTCAATCTTCTCAAAAAAACCACGCCGCTTCCCGTCTGCGTCGGCTTTGGCATCTCAAATCCCGCCCAGGCCGGAGAGGTTGCCAAACTCGCCGACGGCGTGGTCGTGGGCAGCGCCATCGTCGACCGAATCGGCAAACTGGGACGGAACCCTAAACTTGCTGCCGAAGTGGCATCGTTTATCCGCCCGCTTGCCCAAGCCGTTCATTCCGCGTGAGCCGGGCCCTGGGTATCGACTTCGGCACCCGCCGGATCGGGCTCGCTCTTTCTGACCCCACCGGCACCCTCGCCTCCCCCCTTCCTTTTTTGGAGAACAGCACCCCGGCGGAAGTAACCACCAGGCTAAAAGACCTTATCCAGACCCACGGCGTGGAAACCATTGTGGTAGGCATGCCCCGGAACATGGACGGCACCTACGGCCCGTCCGCCGAAAAAGTCCGACATTTTGTGGCACAAATTCAGCCTCATCTTGCCGCCAAGATGGTCACGATGGATGAGCGCCTAACCACCGCCCAAGCCTCCCGCGACCTATCTCAAATGGGTTTGAATCAGAAGGATTTACGCAAAAAGGTCGACAGCTCTTCCGCGGCGTTAATTCTCCAACAATTCCTTGACCGAAATAGTCAGCATCCCTAGTCAGTTACCCATGCACCTCGGAGGCAAGTTTGAAAGGTTCGTCCGTGTTTTGATCCGGACTTCCAGTTTATTCACCATTTTATTCACTTTTTCATCTCTCTCCCTGGCCGGAGATGGTGACCTGACCGTTCCGGGAACGGACACCAAACTCTCCGTCTCGCCGAACTCCAAGTCCGCTGAACCCGACGACCTCGCCTCGTACATCTTTGTCGAGGACCGGATCACCCTCGAGTTCATGACCGGTGCCATGTTCTCCCCCTGCGGTCTCGGTCCCACGGTGCCCGTCTATAACTACCAACAAAACAATGTCCGCCTTGGCTGGATGCTCGACTCCCCTGACTCCTGGGGCCCTCAGGCCGGTATCGACGATCCGCT
>JBEANM010000047.1:0-7383 GCA_041165425.1 Verrucomicrobiota bacterium | reverse complement strand
GGGCACAGCCTCCACCTGCTGCCGGGCAGCATCCAGGGCGTAGAGACCCCAAACCCGGTTCGGTCCTTTTTGTTTCAGCTTCTTGGAGGTGATGAGATCAATGGCCACCATGTTTTCACGAACGGTGATCCGCGGATGGGATCGCACCGCGGACAAAAGCGCGCGTTCCAACTCCTTACCCGTGATATCCCCGGCATGCAGAACCCGACGTTTGGTATGCCCCCCCTCCTTTCCCAGGTCAGGACCGCCACCGCCCTCCTCTCGCTCCGTAAAACGCACACCCAACTCAACCAACTCGGCCACCCGGGCCGGCCCCTCCTGCACGACCTGCCGCACCACCTCTTCGCGGCACAAACCCGCCCCCGCCTCCAGCGTGTCCCGCACATGCAACTCGCACGAGTCCTCCGCTGAGGTCACACAGGCAATCCCGCCTTGGGCATAGTTGGTGTTGGATTCGACCGCATTTTTCTTGGTCAATAGCACCACCTCGGCGTGCTGGGTGGCCTTGAGGGCGAAGCTCAGCCCCGCGATGCCGCTACCCACCACCACCACGGGGGCTGCCAAATCCCGACTTGGTCTTATCCGTCCCATGGCTATGTTTGGAGGTTCCTGGAGCTGTAGCTCAACTGGTTAGAGCACCGCCCTGTCACGGCGGGGGTTGCGGGTTCGAGCCCCGTCAGCTCCGTGGTTTCTCACGCAGTACACCTCGCAATGATGGCGGGCTGACCCTTTCATCCTGCAACTCTCCCCCATAGTAAAGTTGCCAAACATAGCCGGCATACTGACTGCCAGGAGATCCGCGATTTTCCGCCGAAACCCGGCGAACCCCGTCTGACTCCTTAAGCGGCGGGCCGGGCTCCCATTGCGCCATCGTGCCCTCGGAGGGGCGAAGCACCCCGTCGGAACCGCGTTCGAAAAAAGAGACCCGCACCGCCACTTGGGCCGGATCTAACTTTCCTGAGCCCCCCACCGCGCGAACCTGCCATCCAATTTTTTTCCCGGCCCCACCCACCTCTTCCTGCACGCCGGTCAGGGCCAGTTTGCGCGGTTGTTTGGCCAACGTCTCTTCCCGCAAGCGGGCTACCTGCTCCAGCCGGATTCTCTCCTCCACAATATGAGCCCGGGCCAAAGCCAATTTACGGATAGGTCCCCCCGATTCGCTGCTGCGGATGAGTTCCCTCCACCGGGTGAGGGCCGAAGCCGCATCCTCCCGGGCCTCTGCCAACAAGGCCGCCGCCACTTGGATCCGTGAGTTTTTAGGGTCCTTTTCCCGGGCCTGGACCAACAGCTTCTCCGCCAGATCGAGTTGCCCTTGCGCCTGCAACTCCCGCGCCTGGGCCAAAAGCTCTTCCGCTCCCGGGGTAGCCGCCTGGGCTCCCGCCACCGTCAAGCGGGACCCGCTCGAGGGTAAAGGCAGATTTTGTAAAGCCTCTCTCGACTCCCTCTCCCTTACCGCCTCCCGTTGCGCTGCCTGCGGATCCAGATCCCAGCCCCCCGCCGGTTGACTCTCCCTCTGACGGAGTTGCCAAAGCCCCCCGAGCACCACGATCTGCACCAGCACCAACACCACCGCCGCCCAGACCCAGGAAAATGACTTTTTTTCCGGCATGGCTAGGGCTGGCCCGAGGGATTCGTGCCGTTGGTGGAGGACAAAGGATCTTTCTTTTCTGGAGCTCCGAATCTCAGGATGCCTCCCAAGAGGGAATCCGTGGCCCGGGCCCGCTCCTGCCCTAATATCGCCTCGGGTGTTTTGGATTTTGCATAGGGTCGAAGCACAAAAACCGAGAGACAGAAAAACACCTGCAAAAGAAGAATCCCCGCCACCAGGTAGATCGCCACCCCGTAAAGGCGTGGACGGAGTCTTTCTCGCTTCGCTTGGGGATGGGGGGCATTTCCACCGGCCATGGTTGTAAGCCTATCGGAAAGTCCCCAGTCGTCACCCTCCGGATGGAGGGTTTATCTTAGGGGGAAGACGGCACGCCGGGGTCCTTTTTCAGCCACTCCCACTGCTGTTGGGTCACCAACCCGGCAAACTCCCCGGTCTCTGTCCGGATCGGAGCTGTCCAGTCCGCTAGCGGACGCCCCATCGTCACCTTAATCCTTTTCCCCCCTTCTCCTTCAAGCACCAACTCCAACTCGGGTTTGAGAAAATCCTTCCTCCCAGGCGCCCCGGTCCAGCGAACAACCTCAAGCCCTTCCATGCGGGTGGCATAACCCGCCGCCGTGGCAACATCGCCCTCCCCCCCGGCCGCCCGCCACCGACCATCCTCGTCGGCCCGATATTCCCGTCGTTGCCCCCCCGCGGACCAAACCAGACCACGTACCACCCCAAATTCGCGCGGGAGCAGTCTTCGCTCCAGCCAGCCCATGCCGTTCTCCGGTGTCTCCCGGATCAGCGCCACCGTCGTCGCCATCGTTCCGGTGATAGCCGAATTTTGCACATATACCTCGTCCTTGGTCTCCTCGCCGAAACTCAGGGTCTCCGACTTGGCCGCTGTCCCGTTGGTCGAGGGAACAGACCAGGTGAGCGCCGCCGTCAGTCTTGGCTTGGCGAAACCGAGCTTGGTCGGATCCTCTGTCGGCAGAAAACGATTGGCCCGGGAGTTAAGCACCGCATCCAACCACCGGTTCACCCGGGCAGGATCGGCCGCGCGATTGCTTCCACCCCAAATGGCCGTCCATCCCTCGTTCTTTTTCTCCAGCCGGTATTCACCCCCTCGACCCCCAAACTCCAGTTGGGTGACCCGGTCCGGCGCACCGAACGTGGCCAATCGCCGGTCGCGAATCCGATCCGGAAGTTTCCCCAGCGGCTCAACCGAGCTTTTTGCCAGCGTGAAAACAAACGGGCGGTCCGCCATCCGCGCAAAAACCTGGTTCGTCTCCTTGGGGTTGGTTTGGCCGATTTGCAGAATTCGGTTCGTGGCCTTGGTTTTCACCTCGAACGACTGGTTCGGAGCCGTTAAGCCGTAGAGCGCCAGATCTCCTTCGGAATCGGCCACAAAGTCCACCGCCCTCAGCGCGGAAATTTCCCCCAAGACGCTATGAATGGCCGAAGGATCGGCCGGAGCTTCGATCGGCTTGCGAATTCCCCAATTCCCCTCCTCGCTCTTTTGCACCTCTACTTCCAAAGTCCCCTGCCGCATCCACAATTCCGTGACCTCCGGCACCACCAAGGGAAACATCCTCTTTTCCCGCCAAGCGCTCAAATCCTTATCCATCATCTCCGCCAGTTGGTTTTGTACCACCAGCAAACGTTCGCCGGAACCTGGCTGCCGGGCCCGCACGTACACACCTCCGGGAATCGGGGTTTCCCTCCCAATTTCCACGGCCAACTCCCCCTCTGGGGTCCCGATCGTTAAAGTGCGGGTGGGTTGACCCAATCCAAAATTCTGAAGATTCGCCTCGGTCTTTGCCTCCCTGGGAAAAGTCTGAAGGGTTTCCACAAACTGGACCTCGGAAAGCAACTGCCCCACCGTCGCCGCGTCCGCCCCGGTGACCACAGGTTGCAGGAGTTGCCACTCCCCGTCCTTGGGTTTGCGGAAGGAAAAAGTGCCTTTCGCCGTCTTGAGCTCAATTCGGTCTGCGTCCCGCACCGGCAAAAGTGTCATCCGCTTAGACTCTCGCTCACCCCGCTCCGTGCCGGGGGTCCGTTTTTGCAGAAAACTAAGGGCCCCCAGCAAGAGCACCATCAGGCCGGTGGCGACCAACAATCCTCGCGTACTCATGGAACCACGCTCTAGTGGCGCCGCCGCCACCAAACCAATAATCCCGCGGCGGAGGCGAGCAAGGGAATTCCCAAAAAAACTGCCAGAATGATGATCCGCTGCTGCCGGTCATCCAGCGCCACCGCAAAATCCAACGGCGCCTTCGGCGAAATCCCCAAGGCCTCCTGCCGACCTAGGGACCACTGCAACGCATTCACCATAAAATCGACTTCCAAGGGAGATAGATTTTGGTTGGCGAAAGCAGCCGCCGAGCCGATCGCCACCACCCGCAGGGAAGAAGCCTCCTTCCCCTGATCTCCGGGAGCCGAACCGTCGATTACCGCCGCCACGGTAAATGGACCCTTGCGGTCTTCCCCTTCCACGAAATCTGTTTTCTTATTGCCGCCCGCGGGCCAACTCTTGGCCCAGTAACGGTCGGAGGTCTCCACCAGCATCTCGGCTTTTTGCGGAGAGCCGACCGGAAGAGGCTTCAGGGTCAGTGAACGCGCCGGGCCGAAACGCAGGGATCCTCCGACATTTTCAATCCACGCGATGGCTGGATGCAGCGAGAACCGCGTGCCGACAGTCTCATCGTTGACGCCTTGGGTCAGTCCGGTGGTGCTCAGCACCGCCACTTTCCGGAAGATCTTGTTGCTATCAAAAACAATCCCTTGTTCTTCCAGCAGGCTTTCCAGGCCGGTTGGATTTCCGGGATCCAGCGCAATCACCAAGCGCCCCGGTTTCTCCAAATAGGCCCGCAGGGCCGCCACCGCCGCCGGTGGCCACGGAAATTTTGAACCCGCCACCAACATTGCGTCCGCATCCGCCGGCACCCCTTCCTCCTCGCCGGCTTTCCAGGGCACCAATTCCAGGTTCTGCGAGCCAAGCCGGGCAGCCAGCAGCGAGTAGCCCGCGGGATCCCGGTCGTTTGAGTGAAGATTGTACTCCCCATGCCCCTCAGCCACATAGACCTTCGCCGGCTTGCCCTGCACCAGGCCGCTGATGGCGGAGGAAATCTTCTCTTCCGCGTTGAAGGATTTCACCCGGGCGGCCCCACCCGTCATCATCATGGCCGGATCTATCTCTGCCATTTCCGCCACCTTCAGCACGCGTGACCGCTCTCCGTACTCAAGAATCACAACATTCTCGTTGCTGGTGAGCTTAAACTTTTCCGCCAGTTTTTGGGCCGACTGAAAATCAAGGAACGGCTGGACCACGGTCACCTTCACCTTGCCCCCCGAGCGGTACTTGTACTCATCCAACAGCTTCAGAACGTCATCCTGGATGAGGCTCCCCGTGGAGTCCCCTTCCGGCGCCAAGAAGGCTGTGACCGTGATTTCTCCCGGGAGGTTTTGGACGAGATTCAGGGTCTGTCCGGATAACTCCTGAAAACGATTCAGCGAAAAGTCCGCCCGGACGTAGTGCCGCCAGCTGATGTAGTTGGCTCCGGCAAAAAGAAAAAGCAGGATCGGCAGGAACAGCCAATGATTGAGCGTCTGCGTCCGGCGGGACTGGCGGAGCTCGGAAAGGGTCGGAGGAGTCGTCGCCATCGCCTTATCCTTTCAACCTCCGCCCGGCCATCACCCGGTGCGTCAGCACCAGAAAGAATATCGTTCCGCTCAGGTAAAAGACCACCGGACGCGAGTCGAACAGACCGGCGCTAAAGGAGCGCATCTGCTCCAGGGTAAAAACATAGGTCAACGCTTCCCGCCACCCTGGATCCTTCACGAGGTAGCTGAGAAAACCGGCAAAGAACAATAAGGCGATGATCGTGAAGGAGATCATCGCCGAAACGGCCTGGTTTCGACTCAGGACCGATCCAAAGAGCCCGATCGAGAGGTAAAACATCCCCACCATCGTCACCATGAGATAAGAGAGGCTCAAAGGAATCCAAGCCACTGGCACCGCGTTCCCCGTCACACCTTGAAAGACGACCAACCCGAGCAAGGAGGGAATCCACAGAAGGAGATAGAAAGTGAGGGCTCCAAAAAACTTCGAGAGGATCACGTCACCATCCCGGACCGGCGCGGTCAGCAGCATTTCAATGGTGCCGGTTTTGTACTCCTCCGAAAACAGTCGCATGGTCAGAACCGGCACCAGGATGATCAGCAGGAACCAAAAATGGAAAATATAGAAATAGATCTGCATCACCGTGAACTCCCGCACCCCCTGTCCTAGGTAAGCCACGCACTGGCTGAAACTGAATCCGCTCACCAGCGCCATGCAGGTCAAAAGCACCCAGGCGATGGGCGAGAGCAGCAAAGCCCCCGTTTCCCGCTTCCAAAGAGTCCAGAATGCGCGGGTCATGTCTTTACTCCTGCGTCAGCTCCACAAACACATCCTCCAGACGGGCCTTCTCCCGGCGGAACTCCCTCAGGGGCCAGTTCTCCCGCTTGATTAAACCATCCACCTCACCCCGGATATCCTTCCCCGGCACGGCCATGACCTCAAAGGAGATCCACTCCCCCGCCCGGTTCAACTCGTTCACCAGACTCACATCCGGTAGCGCCTTGAGCTTTTCCTTGGCGGAACCGGCCTCCGCCTTGACCTCAACCTGCAACGCCCCCGCCTGCACCCGTTTCTCCAGGTTGGCGAGCGTGTCAGAAGCCTCGATCCGTCCCCGATTGATAATAATGGCCCGGGTGCAGACCATCTCCACCTCGGAAAGAATGTGGGTGGAGAGAAGAATCGTCCGATCCTTGCCCAACTCCTTGATCAGTTCCCGGAAGGACCGGATCTGGTGGGGATCCAGCCCTGCGGTGGGCTCGTCCAAAATCAGCAGCACCGGATTATGGATCAGGGCATCCGCCAACCCCACCCGCTGCCGGAACCCCTTGGAAAGCGTCCCAATGATCTTATGGCGGACATCGGTCAGACCGCACTGGTCCAGCACCAGCCCGGTTCGGTGCGCAATTTCGCCCCGGGACACCCGCTTCAGCCGCCCCCGGTACTCCAAAAATTCCTCGACCCGCATTTCCGGGTACAACGGGACATTCTCCGGCATGTAGCCGATGCGCTGCCGGACCAGCAGGCTCTGTTCCGGAAGTTTCGCCCCAGCAATTTCAATCTTTCCGTCCGTTGCCGGCAGGTATCCCGTCAACATCCGCATCGTCGTGGATTTGCCCGCCCCGTTGGGCCCGAGGAAACCCACCACCTCCCCCTTTTCCACCGAAAAAGTGATGCCCTTGACCGCCTCCCCCCCCGCATAGCGTTTGGATAAATTTTCGACGGAAATCATGGGTAAAAATAAGAAAATAGAAAAAGGAGCTAGCCGGGTCAAGAGAACGAGGCTCGGAATGCTCTCGACAACCCTCCCTCCGCCGTCGTTTCCTGTCCTGTGCGCATCGTGGCCGTGGTGAACCAGAAAGGTGGCGTCGGCAAGACGACCACCGCCATTCACCTTGCCGCCGGCGCGGCGGAGGCCGGACGCCGCGTCCTCTTGGTCGACCTCGACCCCCAGGCCAACGCCACCAGCGGACTCGGCCTCGAATCCATACCCGGCAAAAGCCTCTACCCCGTTCTCCTCGGCCAGGCCCGCGCCGTGGAAATGCTTCAACCCGCACGCCAGGCCAACCTTCAAGTGCTGGCCTCGGAACTGGATCTGGCCGGGGCCGAGATCGAACTGGCTTCCCTTGAGAACCCCCTCCTCCGCGTCCGCGAGGCCCTCACCCCTCTGAAA
>JBEANM010000046.1:0-9296 GCA_041165425.1 Verrucomicrobiota bacterium | reverse complement strand
ACCCTGCGGCAACCTATCCCACCGGAGAGCAGTCAGCTGTCGGGAGAGTTGCAGGGGGAGGGGTTCCCCGCAGCGATGGTTTCAGCGGAGCAAGTTCACGGAGCGGGAGTGGCCAAGGTGGGACGAGGTGACGCCGGTCAAATCATTCCCCAAGCCGATGCCTTGATCAGTAGTGAAACCGGAATTTCCCTGGTTGTCCGCGTGGCGGATTGTGGTCCGGTTTGGTTGCACTGCGCCAAGACCGGGGCGGTGGGGTTGGTGCACAGCGGAAGGAAGGGGACGGAGCAGGGGATCGTTCCGGCGACCATCCGGGCGATGAGAAAGGAGTTTGGGGCCGACCCCGCCAGGATGCTGGGATTTTTGGGGCCGTGCATCCGACCGCCGCATTATGACGTGAATTTCGCCGGTGAGATTGCACGGCAGATGCAGGCGGAAGGCGTGGCGGAAATCGTGGACAGCGGGTTGTGCACCGCCAGCGACCCGGAGCGGTTTTATTCTTATCGTCGGGAGAAAGGGCAGACCGGTCGGCACTTTGCCGTTTTGGCGAAGATGTAAGGTTTCCGCCGTCCCCAGGTTAATTTAAACCAAGGCCAGGACCCGGGAAGGGCCGCCGGAGCTTCCCGCAATCATGGGCCCGGCCGCGATCAGGGTGGCGCCGGTGGGCGGGAGGGATCCGAGGCGGGCAACACACTCCATGCCCCAGCGACCGGCTCCGAGCCAACGGCAGTGCACGGGGAAATCGGAAGTCGGGCCGTAATCTAGGCTGAGCGTGTCCACGCAGATGCCCTTGATTTGTCTCTCCTTCAGCAGGAAATCGGGCGTCTCCTCGTGGAAACCGGGAAAATGCATCACGCCCTTGGCATCGGCGTTGCGGAACTTGTCGGTGGTGACGTGCTCTTCCCACCCGGTGAACATGGCCACAATCGCCCCCTCAGGCAGCGGGCCGTGGGTCTTTTCCCAGCCGCGGATGTCCTGGGGCGTGAGGCGCGCGTTCGCATTCGCTTTAGCCTTGGCGCGGATATCGATGACGGCGAGCGGGCCGTAGAGATCGGCGATGTCCAGTTGGTCGGCTGAGAGTTTTCCGCCGAAATGAAGGGGAGCGTCCATATGGGTCCCGGTGTGTTCGGCCAAGGTCCAGGTGTACGCGTGGTAGCCCTTGGGGCGAGGGCCCATGTTTTTGTCCGCGAGGCTGAACTGGGGCTGGCCGGTGAAGGTGGGGAACTCAGGGGAGAGGCGGTGGGTCAGGTCTACGATCCTGGAGAAGGTGACTTTTTTAGGTTCCTCTGCATGGGCAGGCAGAGGCAGGCAGGCTCCGGCAGCGACCGCGGCGGCGGAGGAGAGAAACTTACGACGGCTGAAATGGCGGGCGACGGCTTCCTGACAAAGGGGAGCGCACATGAAGGCTAGTTTTAACTTTAAGTTGAAGTTGAGGAAATCTGAATCGGTGTGCGTCCGCGTAATGATTTGGATTGGTAAATGAGGGAGTTAGCCGATGGTTTTCCACTGCAAAGCGTGTGTGTTTTGGCTTTGAATATAGGGCCGTTTTCGAGAGGATTTCTATTCATCCCAACCAAAGAAAAACCTATGAAACTCATCCTTAAGACCCTCCTTCCCATCACCTTTGGTGCCGCTTCACTGGCCGTTGCGGACAGTGAGCCTTCCGCCTCGGCCACCGATACCAAAAAGATCGTGCAAAACAACTTTGTCGAAACGGCCCAGAGGGGTGTGAAACTGAGCGGGTATGTGGACGCCGGCTACAGCTACAATTTTGCCGGGACGGGGAATCAGTCCAATATCAATGGACGGTTCACCGAAGACACGTCCCAAAACGGCGACTTTAATCTCTATGCGCTAAAACTGACCCTCGAAAAGAGCATGAGCACGGAAAACAAGGCCCAAGCGGGATTCCGGGCGGATGTGATGATCGGGGAGGATGCCACGTACCTAGCAAACCGGACGGCCGGCAATGACGCGAACACCTCCATGGACTCCAACAGTCTCTTTTTGGAGCAGGCCTATGCCTCGATCCGCGTTCCGGTGGGGAACGGATGGGATTTCAAGGTGGGAAAGTTTGTATCGATTCTTGGCTACGAGGTGATCGAGCGTCCGGCGAATATGAACACGACCTACGGACTGCTCTTTAATGTCATGCCGCTTTTCTATACGGGTCTACTTTCCTCTTATCGCTTCGACGACTATCTCGATGGCAAATTGGGGGTCGTCAACGGTTCCAACAGTGACAACAATACCACGACCAACCCGAATGCAGGGGACGGAGTGGCGGTCCTAGCAGCCCTGAATGTGACGGCTCCGGGCGGCAACGCCACGTGGAGCAACAACTTTCAGTACAGCACGGGATCGGACAACAACACGAGCACGGGCGTGGAAATGGAGAGTTTGACGACCTCGTATCTCTCGGGCCCGAACGCCACGCATGAGTCTGCTTACATGGTCATTTACAACAGCTGGGGAAGCTGGGCACCCCAATTTGCCGATGACAAGCTGCTCTTGGCTTTTAACGCACTTTTGGGAAACAGCGAGGGGACGTTCAGCCGTCCGGCCGGAGGATCCGGAAACGTCAACGCCTGCTGGTATGGGGCGGGAACCTATGCCAAGTATCAATTTAACGACTGGTTCAGCCTAAGTAGCCGGGCTGAGTTCCTGGGCAGCAACGGTTCCCGTATTTTCGGAAATCAGGGAACGGCGAGCACAGCTTCCTCCATTTCAGGAAAACACATGACTGGGGAGTCGCTTTGGGAGTACACCCTCACCGCCGGTTTTCATGTCATCGACAATCTTCTTCTCCGTGCCGAATACCGGATGGATTGGGGCGGCACGATCTACCGATCCTCCGACGGATTGGCCACCAGTAACGGTTCACCTTCGGATGGGCCGGTCTATTACGCCGGCGCGGAAGTGGTCTATAGTTTCTAAACCTCCCCGAGATTTTTGCGGCGCCTAGGGATCAGCGGCCTCTTCCTGCCTCAGTTTTTAGGGTAATTTAGAAGTTTCTGCGGGTTTCGATACAAGGCGGGTAATAAAAACATAGAGGAAGGGAGTTAGAAAAATCCCGATCAGGGTGGCGACGAGCATGCCCATGATGACGGCGGTACCCATGACCCGGCGGGCCACGGCCCCGGCCCCATCGGCGGTCCAGAGAGGAACGCATCCGAGGATGAAGGCGAACGATGTCATGAGGATCGGGCGAAGTCGCAAGCGCGCCCCCTCAAGGGCGGCCTCCACCAACGTTTTGCCTTTTTCAAACTCCGCCTTGGCGAACTCAACGATTAGAATGGAGTTTTTAGCGGCGAGGCCGATCAACATGACCAGCCCAATTTGGGCGTAGACGTTCATCTCGAGCCCCCGCAGATAGAGACCCGCGAAGGCACCCAGCACGGCCAACGGGGTGGTGAGCAGGACAGAGAAGGGCAGGGACCAGCTTTCGTAGAGGGCGGCGAGGATGAGAAAAACGAAAACCAAGGAGAGAATGAACACGCCGGTGGCCGTCCCCTCCGCCCGCTTCTGTTGAAAGGCCAGGGTGTTCCAGGAGTAACTCATGGTGGAGGGCAGCACCTTTTGGGCCACTTCCTCGATCGCCTGAAGGGCCTGACCGGAACTATAGCCCGGGGCGGCGACCCCGATGATTTCAGCCGAGCGGTAGAGGTTGAAGCGGTTGGTGAACTCGGGCCCGGTGGTGTTCTCGATGCTAACCAGGGTGGCCAGCGGCACCATGCCGCCGGTGCGGTTGCGGACGTAAAAGCGCTCGATGTCCTCGGCGCGGAGGCGATATTTTGGGTCCGACTGCAGGTAGACCCGCCACTGGCGGCCAAAGCGGTTGAAGTCGTTCAGATAGGAACCGCCCATCAGCGTTTGCAGGGTCGTGTAGAGATCCTGGACCTCCACGCCGAGTTTGAGGGCTTTGTCGCGGTCGTCCTTGACGAACACCTGGGGAACTCCGGCGCGTAGCAAAGTGGTCACTCCGGCAAGTTCCGGCCGTTGGCGGGCGTCGGCCAGAAAACGTTGAACCACTTCGCCGAGCTGCTGCATCGAGCCGCCACTGCGGTCTTGGAGCATAAGGCTGAAGCCACTGGCGGAGCCGAACCCGGGAATGGCCGGAGGAAGAAAAGCAAAGGCCTGGGCTTCCGGGATAGCGAAGAACTTCTGATTCAGAGTCTGCACGATGCCGCGGAAACTTAAGGCATGACTTTTCCTTTTCTCATAAGGGTCGAAGACCACGAAGAGGGTGCCGGTATAGGTGCTGGTAGTGCCGGTGATGAGATCGAATCCCGGAATGGCGTTGCATGCCTTTACTCCCGGGGTGGATGCCACGATGGCTTCGAGTTTTCTCGCCACGGCATCCGTGCGCTGGAGGGAGGCGGCGTCGGGGAGTTGGAAATAGACCATGGCGTAGCCGTTGTCCTCGTCGGGGAGAAAACCGGAAGGGAGCATGCGGCCCAGCTGGACGGCCCCGGCGGTGCAGATTCCCAGCAGGAGAAGGCTGCGGAGGGATTTGCGGATGAGGATGCCGGAAAGTCCGACATAGCCGCCGGTAAGCCGGTCGAAGGCGCGGTTGAATCCGCCAAAGCATTTTCCCATCAGGCCGGGATTCGGTGAGGGCGGTCGGAGCAGGATCGAGCTGAGGGCCGGGCTAAGCGTGAGGGCGTTGACGGCGGAGATCAGGACCGAGAAGGCGATGGTGAGGGCGAACTGCTGGTAGAGCTGGCCGGTAATTCCGGCCATGAAAGCGGTGGGAATGAAGACCGCCGAGAGGATCAAGGCGATGGCGATCACCGGCCCGGTGACTTCCTGCATGGCCTTGAGAGTCGCTTCTCTCGGGGAGAGACCGTGTTCCAGATGGTGTTGGACGGCCTCGACCACCACGATGGCATCGTCCACCACCAAGCCGATGGCCAGGACAAGGCCAAAGAGGGAAAGGGTGTTGATGGTAAAACCAAAGAAGGGGAAGAAAATGAAGGCTCCCAACAGGGAGACGGGGACGGTCAACAGGGGGATCAAGGTGGCCCGCCAGCTTTGCAGGAACAGGAAGACAACCAGGATGACCAGGACGAGGGCTTCGAGGAGGGTCTGCACGATCTCCTTCATGCCCTCTTCCACGGGGATAGTGGTGTCGAGGGTGACATCGTAGGCGAGGTCAGTGGGAAACTTTTTGGAAAGCTCGGCCAGTGTCTGCTTGGCCTTTTTCGCCACTTCGAGGGCGTTGGAGCCCGGGCTTTGGTAGAGAAGGATGACGGCGGCCGGGTTGCCGTTGTACCGGCCGATTTGGTTGTAGGTCTGGGCGCCGAGATTGACCTGAGCGACGTCGCGAAGGCGAACCGCGGAGCCGTCCGGATTCAGCCGCACGGCGATGTTTTCAAAGTCAGATACCTCGGTGAGCCGTCCCTGCGCGCGGGCGGCGTAGGTGAACTCTGTGCCGGCCGGGGCGGGCTCGGCCCCGATTTTTCCGGCGGGGTTGACGGTGTTCTGGCTAAGGACGGCGCGTTGGACGTCCTCCACAGTGAGTGAGAGTTCGGCTAGGCGGTCGGGCTGGACCCAGATCCGCATCGCGTAGTCCGCGGCGCCGGCGTTGCGGACATCGCCTACGCCCGAGATGCGTTTGAGGTCCTCGTTGAGGTTGATGGTGGCGTAGTTGCCGAGGAAGGTGCCGTCGTAGGTGCCTTTGGGCGAGTAGAGGGAGATTACCAGCAGGGGAAAGGCGAGGGATTTCTTGGTGGTGACGCCGTAGTTTTTGACCTCGGCGGGGAGGGAAGGCAGGGCCTGGGAAACGCGGTTCTGGACGAGGACGCTGTTCATGTCCGGATTTGTTCCCACCTCGAAGCTGACGAGGAGGTTGACCGTGCCGTCGTTCACGCTGGTGGACTTGAGGTAAAGCATGTTGTCGACGCCGTTGATCTGTTGTTCAAGGGGGGTGGCGACGGACTGCTCGACCGTCTGGGCATCCGCGCCGGTGAAGACGGCGTTGACCTGGACCTCAGGTGGGACGATCTGCGGGAACTGGGCGATGGGCAACCGCAGCATGGAGACGATGCCGGCCAAGGCGGTGAGGATGGAGATCACCATGGCCACGATGGGCCGGCGGACAAAAAATTCGGCCATGGTCAGGACTTGGCCGGAGCGGGCGAGGAGTTGGGTTCCTCGGGAGCGGGTTGGGGATTCACCTTCATGCCCGGGGCGACCTTCTGGATTCCCTCCACGACGATGGTTTCCCCGGCGGCGAGGCCCTGGGTGACAACCCACTTGCTGCCAACGCGCTCGCCGGTCTGGATGGCGCGGATTTCGATCGTCTGGTCCGGTCTCACTACCGCCACCTGGTACATGCCCTGAAGTTCCTGGACAGCTCTTTGGGGAATCAGGATGCCGCCCTTTAGATCCTTCACGGCGGCACGGACTTTGGCGTAAAGACCGGGACGGAGAACGTGATCCGGGTTAGGAAAGAGAGCCTGGACGAGGATGGAACCGGTTTTGGGATCCACCTCACGGTTGGCTAAGCCGAGGTAACCCTTTTCCGGGTAAACGGAGCCGTCGGCCAGCACCAGCTCAAGAAAGGCCTCGCTTTTTCTTCCCTCGCGCGTGGCCTTCATCGCCTCATTCATATTGCGGGCGTATTTGAGGTACTCCTGCTCGCTGGCGGCGAACTGTACTTTAGTGGGGTCGGTTTTGGATACGGTGGTGAGCAGGGTTTCCGGGTTGATCAGGTTGCCGATTTGGGCGACGGAGAATCCGGCCACGCCGTCGATGGGGGAGTGAATTTCCGTCCCGTCGAGGTTGAGTTGGGCGTTTTCCACGGCGGCTTTGCGGGACTCCACATCGGCCGAAGCGGCCTCGAAGGAATATTTGACGGTTTCAAACTCCTGCTGACTGACGGCGCCGTCCTTGAGCAGGGACTGGTAGCGGTCACGGTCCTGACGGAATTTTCCGAGTTTGGCCTCGGCTTGGGCAAGGAGGCCCTTGGCCTCATCGAGGGCGGCCTGATAGGTGCGCGGGTCGATCTGAAAGAGAAGATCGCCTTTTTTGACGGCGCTGCCCTCCGTGTAGGTGCGTTTCTGCAGGTAACCGCTGACGCGGGCGCGGATTTCGGCGTTGATGCTGCCCTCGGTGGTGCCAATCCATTCCGAATAAATGGGGACGTCTTGTGCCTGCACGGTGGTGACCAAAACTTCAGGGATGAACTGCTCCTCCGGGGTGGATTTTTTGCAGCCCACCAAGGCAACCGTGAGTAGGGCAAGCCAGAGGAGTGGCATGGGGAAAAGTTACGACCAAGCGGGGAGTTTGGCGCCTCAGCCCCGTTCGAGCATGGCGTAGGCGCTGTGGTTGTGGATGCTTTCCAGATTCTCGGCCTCCACCCGGTACCAGGAGATATCGGGGTGCGCGTCACATTTCAACGCGACCGCGCGAACCAGATCCTCCACGAAGACCGGTCGGTCGTAAGCCTTTTCCGTGACATGCTTTTCATCGGGACGCTTGAGGAGAGAATAGATCTCTGAGCTACCACAGGATTCCACGAGCGAAACCAGGTCCTCGATCCAAACCGGTTTACGGAAAGTGACCTCGAGGCGGACGTAGCCCCGCTGGTTGTGGGCCCCGCGGGTGCTGATCGCTTTGCTGCAGGGGCAGAGGGTAGTGACGGGCACGGTCACGGCGACCTTGAAGGTGAGATCGTCCCCGTGGAGAACCGCGTCAAAGCGGGTTTGGTAGTCCACCAAACCCGGAGCCGAAGTGACGGGGGCCTTTTTTTCGATGAAGTAGGGGAACTCCAGTTCGAGGTGAGCGGATTTGGCGTGAAGCTTGTCCTGCAGGGCGCGGAGGATTTTGGGGATACTTTGGACGTGGATGAGCCCGCCGTGGTCTTGAAGGACCTCGAGGAAACGGCTCATGTGCGTGCCCTTGAACTGGTGGGGGAGGTCGACGGCGAGGGCGACCGTGGCGACGGTGTTCTGGGTGGCGCGGGAGCGGTCGCGGACGACGATGGGATAGCGGAGGCCTTTCACGCCCACCTTGTCGATCCGGAGATTGCGGAAGTCCGGGGAGGACTGGGTGTCGTGGAGCTTTCCCTGCCGTGAGCGGGGCTTTTTCATGAAGCTCAAAGTATAAGGCCAAAGATAAGGGCGGCAAATGCTCGTAGGAGACGGCAGATAGGAGATCACGGTCCGTTGAGGACAACGGACCCTACCTAGCGCAAGATCTTAAATTCAGTAGGATAATTGAATGGGGTTTTTCAAAAAACATGCCAAGGCCATCCTCGGCGGGTTGGGGGTGTTGGGTCTGGTGGTGGTGGGGTTGATTCTACTGGCGGCCAGTTTTCTGGCGGATTTGGCGACCAAGATTCCGCCTACGGCCCGACCTTCCCTGAATCCCTCACGGATGGGGTTGGTGTGCGAGGAGGTGGAGATTCGTTCGGAGGATGGCTTCCGGCTGACCGCCTGGTGGATGCCCAAGGGCAAACCGGGGCGGGCCCCGGTGGTAGTCCTGCACGGGCTCGGCGCCAGCAAGGCCCACATGATCGACTACATTCTCTTAGCCCAAGAGCAGGGGAACCCGACCCTGGCGATCGACTTTCGCGGCCATGGGGGCAGTGACCCGAGCCTCACCAGCATCGGCTTTTATGAGAGCCGGGATGCGGAAGCGGCGATGGAGTTTGTCCGGACAAGGGGTGCAGGGGATCCGGTGCTCTGGGGAACCTCCATGGGGGCGGTCAGTGCTCTCTTGGCGGCGGCCCGGGACGGATCGGCGGCTGGGGTGATTGCCGACGCACCGTTCGACACTTACCGCAACACCGTGTTGCATCATGCCAAGCTGCTCTACGGGTTATCCGAATTTCCCCTGATCACGTTGGCGATGCCGATGATTGAAAGTCGGGCCCGTTTTCGGGTGGATGAAGTGGATTGCCTGAGGGCTGCGGAGCAGATCCGGGCTCCGGTGCTGGTGTTGGCGGGGGAGGAAGATTTGCGGATGCCGCCGGAAATGGTGAAGACGATCTACGATCGGGCAGCCGGGCAAAAGGAATTTTGGATCATTCCCGGAGAGGGTCACGAAAACCGGGGATTCGGGCAGGAGTTTCGGGAGAAGATCGCCGGATTTTTGGAGAAAGTGAAGCGGAGCTAGGCAGCCTGAGGCGTGAGCTCGCGTAAGAGGGAATCAGTGCCGACATGGCGGGCGTACTGTTGCATGGCGGTCCGGTCGGTCAGACCGGACAGAAAGTCACAGACGGCCCTGCTCACCCCCTCTTTTTTGATGCGCAGGACCGCCCGCTCCGCAATCAAGTGCGGATGAAGGTGGTA